>JAIRSQ010000139.1 GCA_031255395.1 Spirochaetaceae bacterium
TCAAGCGTTTCCCTAAAATCGCGCTCAGTTTCGCCCGGAAAGCCCGTAATAATGTCGCAGGCTATGAACGGGTCCTTTTTAACGGAGCGCAGGCGGCCTATCGCGCCAAGCGCCGCTTCCGGTCCGTAATGCCGTCCCATCCTTTTTAGAATGTTAAGGCTGCCCGACTGGATTGAAAGGTGAAAGTGGGGCCTTACGCGCGGATTTTCGAGCGCCGCAAAAAAATCTTCGGTAAAAATGTCCGGTTCCAGCGAGGAAAGCCTTAATCCGATGCGGTTCGTGCCGGCAAGCAGGCTTTTAAGCAGGACGGGCAAGCCGCCGCAAGCCTTGTTCCACTGCCCTATGTTTACGCCTGTAAGCACGGCCTCCGCCGCGCCGTCGGCTTCGGCGGCGCGCAGCCGCCTGAGCGCTTCCTCAGCGGACAAACTCTTCGCCGGCCCTCGCGCGACGCGTACCAGACAGTAAGCGCAGGAATTGTCGCAGCCGTCCTGTATTTTTAGGAAATAGCGCGAGCGGAAGCCGGCGGGCGCCGCTTCGAACCGAAAAGCGGAGGAAGCGTCCGTTCCGCCGTCCGCGGCGCCGCAAAAACGCTCCAGCGCGGCACGCAACGAAGCTTGGTCGAACGCTCCCTCGCGGGCCAGGATGAGCGGTATGTCCATGACGCGGCTTTTTTGCGTGCCTGGTATCAGGAATACCCGTCGTTCTGAACTTCCGCTTGCCGAAACCTCGATGCCGGCCATGTCCGCTCCTGCGCCGCAACCCGTAACGATGACGCTGCAAAGCGGGTTCCGGTTTAAGGCGGCGCGAATCATGCGGCGGCCTTTTTGTTCCGCTTTCGATGTAACCGCGCAGGTGTTTACTACCAGCAGGCCGGCCTTGACCGCGTCGGCGACTACCGGAAAGCCGGCATTGGCAAAAGCCGCCGCAATCGAGCCGGTTTCGCATTGGTTCAGTTTACAGCCCAATGTTTGGAACGCTATCGGGAGCAACTCTGTTTCCGGTGGTTTCCGCCGCTACTGGCGCTGTATAAGGTTGGCGCGCACGCGGTCAAGTCCCCGTCTCGCGTCAGCGAGCTGAGGGTCAAGGGAAAGCGCCTTTTCATAGGTTTCGGCTGCCTGGCGCAGTTCACCGGAATTTTCCCGAGCGTAGGCAAGCCGCGTCTGCCAGACAGCGTTTTCCGGCACATAGTGAACCGCCGTCGACAAGGCTATGTCGGCGTGTTTAAACCGCCCAAGCCGTATATAAATTTCGCCGCTGTAGTAGTAGGCGACGTCTATGCGCTGGCCTTCGGGAGCGAGATATATGTAATCTTGGAAATGTTTTAACGCCTCGCTGTTCCGCCCCTGAAAGTAGCCGATCTCGCCCATAATTTCGATCAGGCGCGCGTCGTAGGGGCTTATAGCAAGGGCGGTTTCGGCAGCGGTTCGCGCCTCGTCAAAACGCCGCAGTTTTACGAGCGACCAGCACAGCACAACGTAAGATTCGATATTCTGCCTGTTTTCCTGAATTTCAGCGCGGCAAATTCCCGCCGCCTCGGCATAGTTGCCGGAGCGGTACGCGGCGAGAGCGTCCGGCTTTGACTGGGCGTTCAAATCGCCGGTAAAAACGAGCAACCGTATCGTAAAAATAAAAACAAAAAAAATCGGTTTCATCCGTAATAACCGCGTGTCCGAAAACCGTACGGTTTAGGGAAGCCTCCGGCATTAACCCTGACAGCGTTTCATGCCGGCGTCCGCGCCATAGTGCAGTTCCCGTTAAACAGACAACCCGTCTCCATGTTGATTTCGGGCGTGACGACATTCCCTTCGAGTTCGCCTGTGAGCGTGATTTCCACATGCTCAGTCGCGGAAACATTGCCCTCGACCGACCCCTTAATTATTACCCTGTCAGCGTTTATATTGGCCTTGACCAGCGCTCGCTCGTCAATCAGCAACACTCCTGTCGCGTCAATCTCGCCTGAAAATTTGCCGCGCACCAGAAACGATTTTTCAAAATTGAGCGTCCCAGTAAAATCAATGTCCGGCGACATCGCGGTATCAAAATCGTCATCTTCCAGCAAATCGTTATGATTGTCAATCATATTTTCATTCTACAGCCTGCTCGCCGTCTAGTAAAGAGCCCCGCTTTTGCGCCCGCCGTTTTGCCGATGCCGCGCGTAAGAGAAGCCTGTCGCGTTTTAAGAGGGTAGGGGAGGGCGGCTGCAAAAGTTCCTAAAATGAGGCCCCTGAACGGCAGACAACGCGCAACCTTGACAATGGACGCGGGGCCGCGTAAAATCCGAATTGCGTGCCGGCAGAACGAAAGCTTTACCGGCACGCAATCGGGATAGGAGAAAAAAAATTTCTTGACAGAAACCGCGCCTTAAACTATGTTTTTTATGTGCCGTTTCAATAAATTTTGAAACGGTGCCATTTTATTAACAATTTAACTTTAACGGAGAGTATTATGGTACTGAAAAATGTCAATGCCTATGCTTTTGCGGCTATAGGCTACGCGATGGAGGCTCTGGTCACGCTTTTTTACGCTAAACCGGCATATCCCTGTCTGTCGTCCTTCGATGACGATGACGAGGATTACGCCGGCGACGAAGATTTCGATGATGACGACGAAGATTTCGATGACGATGATTTTGACGATGAGGATGACGACTTCGATGGTGACGAAGATGACGATTTTGATGATGAGGACTTTGACGAGGAGGACGACGAGGACGATTAGCGACATCTCGCGCGCGGAAACCGTCCAGATGTTCGTTTGGACATCAAGATTCCGGCGCGCGGGACTGTCAGCCTAGCAGTTCTTTAAGCCCTTTGAAAACCGATTCCAGACTTTCAAAGCGCATATCGGCGCGGCTGTCTAGCGGCGTTGCTCCCTCGTTCACGATGACCAGTTTTCCGCCGTGTCGCAACGCGCTTTCCGGTATGCCTGCGGCGGGATAAACGGTAAGGCTCGTTCCCAGCACCAGCATCAGATCGGCGGACGAGGCTTCCGCCTCAGCCTCGCGCAGCGCGTTGGCAGGCAGCCTTTCCCCGAAAAACGTGATGGCGGGTTTTAGCGCTCTGCCGCAATTCGGGCAACGCGGCATTTCGCCCTTCTTGACTATGGCGGCGGCTTCCGCAAAGCTCATCCTGACGCCGCCGCAGGAAAGGCAGTAATGCGGGTCAGGAGAGCCGTGTACCTCGATCACGCGGCGGCTACCGCCTTTTTGGTGCAGCATATCGATGTTCTGCGTTATGACAGCCTTCACAAGGCCGCGTTTTTCCATGTCGCCGAGCGTTGTGTGAACAATGGAGGCAGGGCGTTCGTCCGCGTTGTAGATGAAAGCTCCCGCGGTTTTGTAGTAAAACGACGGATCCTGTTCAAAATAATCAATGTCGAACATTTTTTCCGCGTCCATATCGTTGTACAGCCCGTTCTTGCCGCGAAAGTCTCTGATACCGGACAACGTGCTAACGCCGGCTCCTGTCAGCGCTACGCAGTGTTTCGCCGCGCTGATCCTGTCAAATAACGTTTTAATGTCACTTTGCAATACGACCTCCTGCCCGGCGGTTACAGCCTTGTAAAACTGCCGCCGTTCCAAAGATTTTCCAATTCATAAAATGAACGCGATTCTTCCGTCATAAGATGTATAGCCATGAAACCCAGATCGTAAACGTCCCAGTTGTCGTTTCTCGCTGTTTTCCCGTGCCCGCGCGGAACCGGCAGTTTGTTTTCAGCCGCGAATTCCTTGATATACCGCTGTAAACCAGAAAGATGAGCGCCGCTCGAAACTGTCGCGATGACAAAAAAATCCGTCCACATCGAAAGCGGACGCAGGTCTATGACTACTACATCGCCGCCCTTATGTTCCTGCAACAGGCAGGCCAATTCTATCGCGACGCGTTTTTCCTCGTCAGTTCCGCCGTCCGCAACCAAGCCGGCATTCTGTTCAGTCCCGTCAGCTTTGTGTGTGTCGTCCATTGAAATCCTTGCCTATGATGAGCGTAAAATCCGCCTTGTATTCATAATTTTCCAGCGTTACAGCCGCGCCGTTTCCCTCAAATTTGCCGTTGTCATGCGCCGGCACTACCCGCTTGCAGTTTATGATTCCCGCAAACCTCTCCGCCTCCGCGCTGAAATTGGAACGGTCTATTATCTCCGTGAATTCATAATCGTTGCCGGATGCGTTGCCTATGTTTATTACGTCGTAACCGAAACCGCGAATCAAATCCGCAGTTCGTCCGGCAAGGCCCGCGACCTCCGTGCCGTTTAGCACTTCAACCGTAAAAACCCTGTTGCCGCCCGCGCCGCCGTTAATTCGCGCCAAAGAGCTTAGAGTCTGGCGCGCGATTTCTTTTATCAGACTGCCGTCATAGTACGGAAACAGCAACTGCTGGCCGGAAACTTCGCGGATATTGCCGCCAATCGACGTTATGCTGAAACGGTCGGTATCTATATAGTTCAGTTCGTCAAAGAACAGCGGCAGAACGCGCCCGCCCATGTTCGTTTCCGCGTAATTTTTAAAGAGACGAATCACTTCTGGACTTTTCAGATAATCTTTTTTTTCGCCTATTCGATTCAAAAAACCCGTAAAGAACCGCTGGTTACGCTGTTCCGGCGTCTCAATGTCATAATCGGGATTTTGATAGCAAAGGTATTCAAACGTTTTATATCCGTCAAGTTTGGTAAAACCGGATGAAAAAAGAACAGCGTCTTCATTGTCCGGCATTCTTATATCGCCAGGTATGAATACGTTTACTCCTTCCAGAAGGTCGACAATCTTGCCAAGATTATGCATATTGATTACAAAATTATAGTTTACCTTAATATCGAACAGCTTTTCGACTTCTTCCGTATACGGGGCGATTCTGCCGGTCTTGTACACCGTGTCTATGCGGTCCACGCGCCCAATCTGGCGCAGAATGAGACCGAGTTTCCCAGGCACTTCGAAGGCCGCCGCCTGCCGCGTGCTCTGATTGTAAAGCAGCAGGTATGAGCCTAGAGGCTTGCCTTCATGCTCGATAATAAAAAGCGCGGTGATTGCCCTGCCGTCTTCAAAACCGGTTCCCATATAATCGCGGTTAAGCGCTAAAACCGACGCCGCTATGGACGCCGCGACGATCAAAACGATTCCGGCAAGAATGAAAACGCTAAAATCAATATGTTTCTTCATGGTTAATTTCATCGCGCAGTTTTAAGGTTTCTTCCTGCACCGTCAAGCCGCGTTCAAGCAGCCAGTTGACGGTAGCGTTAAACACTACGGCGAACAACGCTTCCAGCGTTAGCCGCCTGCCTTCATCGCCAAAGGCGAGCCGCCGCAAACGCGGATCTACCGTTGTCCGCGCCGCTTCTATTTTATCGGCAATGTAAACGATTTTTGCAAGCGCTCCCATGTTCCGTTTTCCGGTCGTATGGCAGCGTACCGCTTCGATTATGCCGTCGTCATTCACGCCGAATTTTTCCTGTATCAGCGTCGCCGCCGCCCTGCCATGCATCAGGGCGGGTTTTTCCTGCTCCAAATCCGTTATCTCCTCCCCGTCCCTCAGCGCGTATTCGACAATCTTGTCGACGGCAAAATCTTTGCAAATATCGTGGGTAATTCCGGCTAAGCAGGCTTTGTCGCTGTCAAGGCCGAAACGCTCCGCAAGATCGGAGGAGTGCAGCGCGACATTGCGCGAATGTATAAAACGGTACGGATTCATCATGCCGCGAGCCGTATCCTCGGCGCGGCGTATCGAAGCGGAAATTCCGCCCGCGTTCACGCCGCCTTTTTCATCCGCGTCTGCGCTGTCTGTTTCAACCTTGCGTGCCCCGTAAAAGCCGCGTTCCGCTATTATCCGCCTTGCGCCGTCCGGCACAAGCGGCCTCCAGTCGCCGTCTTCCCGTATCAAATCCCGCACTGAACCGGAAGACATATCCATGATAGCGTTCTTTAGATAAACGCAAGGATACGGGAACAAAACCCGCGCGGACGACAGGCGGCTTGCGATTATAATGTCCGCTTCCCGCGCTATCAGAGCCGCGTCCTTCCACTGCGGGAAGGACGCGGCGAGGTCGTCTCCCAATATCAGGGCGGGCTTGCCGTCAAACTGGTAGCGCTCCCTCATGTCGCGCAACGTGTCTATCGTATAGGAAACCCCCTCCCGCAGTATCTCGCAGGCGTCGACGGTAAAGCGGCGGTCGCCGGAAATCGCGGACAGCAGCATCAAAAGGCGCTCTTCAGCCGTTTCGCCCTGCCGGCTCGGTTTGAACGGCGACTGGTACGCCGGCACAAGGATGACTCTGCCGTAACCGAGCGGCAGCGTTGCAAGTGCCGCTCCCAAATGCCCGTTATGCACCGGATCGAAGCTGCCGCCCAGAATAGCGTACTTCAAATTAAGCGTCCGTCATTCTGTTAAAAATTTCGGCAAGGCCCGAAAGCCCTTCGCCTGAAAACACCGATATGCCTTGTACCTGTTCTTCCGAAAGCCGCAACTTAAGCTCGCGAAGCCGCTCGGCGCTTCCTTCCGCGTCGAGTTTTGTGCCTACGACCACCCGCTTCTTTTCCGTGAGTTCCAGCGAATAAGCTCCAAGTTCCGCAAGCAGTATGTCAAAGGCTTCGAGACAGCCTTCGTCCGAAAGGTCTATCAGGAAGGCAAGGGCGGGAGTGCGAGAGATATGCTTAAGGAAGCGCAAACCCAGCCCGGCCCCGCTGGACGCTCCTTCTATCAGTCCCGGAATGTCGGCGAGTATTATATCGCGACCGTCCGCCCTGAGCACGCCGAGGTTAGGTATCTTTGTTGTGAACGGGTAAGGCGCTATTTTTGGACGGGCGTTTGTAAACCGGCCAAGCAAGGACGATTTTCCGGCGTTTGGAAAGCCGACAAAGCCTATGTCCGCCACTATTTGCAGTTCAACGCGCAGTTTTCGGCTCTCGCCGCTCTTGCCGGGCAAAGCCCGCGTCGGAGCCTGATTCACGGAAGACTTAAAGTGAACATTGCCCCAGCCGCCGTTTCCGCCGCGCAGAAACACCATGTCCCCTTCGTTTTTGCCAAAATCGTGCAGGATTTCTCCGGTTTCCGCGTCTTTTAGCACCGTTCCAGGCGGCACGGGAATTACAGCGTCCGCGCCGTCCCGTCCGTAACGTTCGCGGCCTTCGCCGTCCCGTCCGTTTTCCGCTTTGAATACCTGCCTGTAGCGAAGATGCGTCAATGTCCGCAAGTTACGGCGCACGACAAACACAATATCGCCGCCGCGTCCGCCGTCTCCGCCCGCCGGTCCGCCCCGCGGCACAAATTTTTCACGGCGGAACGCGGCGCAACCGTTCCCGCCGTTTCCCGAGATAACTTCGATTAACGCTTCGTCAGCAAACCTGTCCATTGATGCCGGAAGCCGCCGCGCGCCGCCGTTATGATGGGTCTACGCCGGCCAGTTTGCGTCCGCGATGGTCGCGGAAAGTAACAATGCCGTCTTTTAATGCAAAAAGCGTATCGTCGCCGCCCCGCCCGACATTCGCGCCCGGATGTATCTTGGTTCCGCGCTGTCTTACGATTATTGTCCCCGCCTTGACGGCAGTGCCGCCAAAAGCCTTAACTCCTAAATACTGCGGGTTTGAATCGCGGCCGTTCTTCGCCCCGCTCCCGCCGCGTTTACGCGCCATAAACTGTCTCCTGTTTCCTTGCTACCGTTAGCTTGCAATATTCAGGGTACTCTTCCGCCACGGAAGCCAATCCTTCCAGCAGAAAAGCGCCTGTCCCCTCTAAAAAATTCCTACGGTTCTCCGAATAGCCAATCTCCACCGAAATTATGCCCCGCTCCGGCGCGTCCGAACGGACGGTTATCCCGTCCCTGCCAAACAGCGCCCTTACCAGCGAGCGGGAAAGGACCGAAACCGCCGCGCACACTATGTCGGCGCCCGCGGGTCCGGCTCCGGCGTGTCCCGAAGCGCGATACTTGACCAGTACGCCCGCTCCGTCCAGCACCGCTTCCAGCCGTATCATTGCACCCCGCGCCCGTTACCGATCAAGAAACGGAAACATTCTCGATCTTTATCATCGAGAACTGCTGTCTGTGCCCCTTTTTGCGCCGGTAATCTTTTTTTGGCTTGTATTTGAACACGATGATCTTGCGATCCTTTCCGTGCGATTCGAGCGCCGCCCGCACTTTTGCTCCGGCAACGTAAGGAGCGCCGACAGACACGGTCTTGCCCGAAACGAGCAACACCGAATCTATGTCTATCTGAGCGCCCGGCTCGGCGTCAACGCGGTCAACCTTCAATACAGAACCTTCCTCAACCTTGTACTGTTTTCCCTTGAACTCAATTATTGCGTACATATCCGTTTCCTTAAAATCCTTAATTTAGCCCACTCTATCCCAAACCGCTCGCTCCTGTCAAGCGGGCGGCGTTTCATGGCGCGTTCCGCCACTCCGTTCATTCGGGAAGGCCGAAAAACCGGTTGGAGTTTTCCCACAGCGCCGCCGCCGTCTCTTCGACGCTGAGGTTGAGCATTTCCGCGAGGCAACGGGCCGTCATGGGCAGGAATTTGGGCATATTTCGTTTGCCGCGCTGTTCTGCCGGCACCATGAAGGGGCTTTCCGATTCGATTAGAACGCGATCCAGCGGCAGCGCGCCCACGGTCTCGTGCAGATTGCGGGCGTTGCGGTATGTGAGGTTGCCCGCGAACGAAAAGTACAGATTCAGGCCGCTGGCCAGCGCTTTCCGCGCGTATTCGGCGTTTTCGGAGTAGCAGTGCAGCACGCCGCCTTTAGGCGGGAGTCTGTCGCGCAGTATATCGAACACGTCGCGCCCCGCGTCCCGGTTGTGGATGATCACGGGATAGTCCAGCTTAGCCGCAAGGTCGAGCTGGGTTATGAACAGTTCTATCTGGGACTTTCTGTCGCCGAATTTATGGTGATAGTCCAAACCGATTTCGCCAACGGCGACGACTCGCGGCAACCGGAGACTCTGCTCCACGGTTTGCAACCATCCCTTGCCGGGATTCCGCACTTCGGACGGAGAAACGCCGACCGCGTGGTACACGTTTGCCGCCGGTTTTAGGTTCTCGTAAACCTTGGCAAAATCATGCAGGCTGTTGCATATCGAAACGATTCTTGAAACGCCGGCTTGACGCGCTTCCTGCGTTACCATAAGCTGTTCAATAGGATCATCAAATATTAGCCCGATATGGGCGTGAGTATCAAAATACTGCATGATTTTATCCAAAATTATGAGCGGCGCATAAAAATAGCGTGACACGCGGGTTTGCCGCCGCGCCGCCGTCAGAACCGCCTTAGCGCTAAAACTTAGCAGACGGTTTTTATTGACAAAAAAGATTACCACAAATCCATAATTGAGTCAAGCGCGGGGCGCGAGCGCCGTCATCGTCGAGATTTCTGACGCGGCTCGGCTGTTTCATGTAACTGGAAATAACGGCTGGCGATAACAGCGCGGATACTGTGAACGCTGCCCGTGAAAAATCGCTTTTCTTAAGTTCGCTCGCTAGGACGACTCGCCAGCCGTCTGCCGGAAGCCTCATTGCTTATATTAGTCGGCTGGATTGTTTCGCCCTTGGGGACTCGCAATGACGGCCTGTCCGCCCAGGGGTCTGACCCCGCGGATTACTCGCAACCCCCAGTCGGCAACGCCGTTCCCCGTCCTCATTGCGCTCGAGCAATGAGCCTCCCCAGCCGCAAGCGGCGGAGTATTGAACCCCACTGCGAATAAATTGACCTAAGGGTTCATTTTCTGTAGAATAAAGAGATGGGCGCTCGCGGAACTGGCGGTAAAACGAATAACAAAAAAAGGTCGCCGTTGCCGGCCATCCTTTTTTGGATGGTTTTTTTTATTGTTATAATACTGCTGTTTATAATCCAGTTGCCGGCCATTCGCAATACCCTGCAAACCACCCGCTTTATCGAACGCCTGACGAACCGTCCTGTGCCCGCCGAAACTGAACCGCCGCCCGCGTCCGCGGACGAAAACCCCGAAGGCGGCGTTATCTATGTCGAACCGCCGCCGGCGCCCGCTCCGCCGCCGGCGCGGCCTCCTCGCGACGCTTTGCCCGATGAAAGCGAGAATGCAGCTGTGCCAGCGGAGAGCGCTCCCGCATCCGGCGAAGCGGCGCGCCGGCCCGCGCCCGAAACCGCTCCGATTACTCCCGCCCCGCCGCCTGAGGCAAGGGAACGCTCCGTATACTTTGTAAAGATTGACGATTCGGGAATGGTGTATACGTCGCCGGTAAAACGGCGGGTCGTTGTTTCCGATTCGCCGTTGCTGGACGTTCTTAGCCTGCTTTTGCGGGGGCCTTCTGACACCGAGCGGGCGCAGGGATTTACGTCGCTGATACCCGACGGCGTTACCGTGCAGAACGCGAGGGTCACGGGCAACACCGCTTTTATAAGTTTTAACGAAAATTTCATGTTCAACGGCTACGGCGCGGAAGGGTACATCGCCCAACTGCGCCAAATCGTTTGGACAGCGACAGAATTCCCGAATATTCATGATGTTCAGATACTGGTTGAAGGCCGGCGCATAGATTTTCTGGGTGAAAGCATACGCATAGGCCGTCCGATAAGTCGGGACACGCTGTAAAACGGCGCCCGGTATAGGCGCGGCTCTAGAAAATGGCTGAAAATTGGGACTGGACGCGTATGCAAACGCCTCCCGCAGGCCCATGTTCAAGGCTTTAAACCCTCAGGCGGGCACGTTAACGGGCTTGAAAAAAAAACGCCTTGAAGTTAGTCTTTATAGTAAGGATAAGGCGGGGGATTCTTTTTTCCGCGAACTATCTTTGAATACTAAGGTTATAAACCTGATATAATTCAATCCAGTTGGAAGGAAGTTTTTATGAAGCTAAAATTTCGGTTAAGTTTAATCGTTATAGCAATACTTGCGGTAGTCATTAGCATAGTCTCTGTCGTTCTGCTTTCAAGGGCGCGGGGTATGCAGACCACAACGGCACAGAGCGAGATTACGAACCTGACGGGCGTGGCCTCAAAGAATCTTGAGGTTTACTTTGAGGGGTATCTTTACACAATAAATACCCTGGCGTTCATCATGGCCGATTATGATGATGTTGAACCTGACCGCAGACGTGCAAGATACGATGCCAATATGCTGGCGGTCATTGAAAGTAACCCTAACCTTGTGAGTATCTACACGCTTTGGAATCCGGGGTTCATCGACGGCAGCATGGAACCGTACGATTCATGGTTTTCAAAACGCGACAGCGCCACGATCCAAACGTTGCGGCTGCGCGATACAGAGGACCTTAGCAACCTCTACGCAACGATGAGCACCAAGATCATGATTTCCGATGTGGAACGCGGAAAATTCATGGGAAAAGACATCTGGCAGATGCGGGTAACCGTGCCTATCATAAACAATAAGACTAACCAGCAGGTCGGCTTTGTAGGCATAATCGTTGACCTTAGCTATGCGGAAGAACTGATAAGCAATGCCACTACACTCAAAACCGCCGGATACACCAACGGTAGGGAAATCCTTTATACCAAAAACGGCACGATAGCGGCGCACTACGACATCTCGATGGTAGGCAAAAACATCAGAGACCCCGAATCGCTCAGAATTTTGGGACAAGAGGCGGTCGATAATACGCTCGAGACACTGCGAACAGGTGTGCCGGACACAGGGCAGAACGCCGGGCGTTTCTTCGCGTCATACCCGTTCACTGTGGGAAGCTCGGAAGATACCTTAACGGTGCTTTCCTCCGTGCCGAGCGAGGACGTGTTTCACTATATCAAGGAGATGACGCAGTTTACAGTGCTAATCGCCGCGATTATGATCATTGTATCCGCAATCGTTATATGGTTCGTGTCGAGCAACATAGCAAAACGTATCGTGCTGGTCGGTGCCCGGATGAAGGATATTGCCCAGGGTGAAGGCGATCTTACCAGCCGAATCACGATGAACGATAATGATGAAATCGGCGAAATGAGTAATTACTTCAATCAAACTATGGA
>JAIRSQ010000165.1 GCA_031255395.1 Spirochaetaceae bacterium
GGCGATATCGAATCGATACCGTTCCTCGAAACTGCCCGCCAGATGATACAGGAAATGGGCCGGAACAACGTCATCTCGGTTCACCTGACGCTGATACCGGAAGTGGCGGGCGCGGAACTCAAGACGAAGCCCACGCAGCACTCCGTCAAGGCGATGCAGGAACTCGGCATCCAGCCCAACGTGCTTGTCTGCCGCTCGCCCATTATGCTGGACGATGAGACCCGCCGCAAGATAGCGCTGTTCACCAATGTCGAGAACGAGGCGGTCATTGTCTCGTACGACCTTTCCACGACGGTGTACGAACTGCCGCTCGTACTTCATAAACAAAAGCTGGACGAGATTGTGCTTGGCAAAATGGGTGTCGAGGTGCGCCACGCGAATCTTTCGGCATGGCACACGATGATGGACAAGTTTAGGGCGCGAAAAGGAACGGCGCGTATCGGCATCGTCGGCAAGTACATGGAGTTGCACGACGCTTACAAGTCCGTCTACGAGGCAATATTTCACGCCGGCCTTGACTGCGGTGTCGAAACGGAGCTTGTCAAGCTGGATTCGGCGCGGTTAGAAGCGCCCGCCGACCTCGATTCGATACTCGGAAGCGGCGGCTCGTCCCAGGTTGACGGCATACTGGTACCGGGCGGCTTCGGCGACCGGGGCATAGATGGCATGGTTAGGGCGGCGGAATGGGCAAGGACGCGCAAGGTTCCGTTCTTTGGAATATGCCTTGGGATGCAGGTCATGGCGATAGAGTGGGCGCGTAACGTCCTGGGCTGGACCGATGCCGATTCGACAGAATTTTCGCACGCCACGATGCATCCCGTGATAAGCCTCTTGGAGGATCAGGTTGATGTAAGGATGATGGGCGGCACGATGCGGCTCGGCAGAAGCGAGTCCCGCATCACTAAAGATACATTTTTGCACAAGGCTTACGGAGCAACCTCAATCCATGAACGGCACCGCCACCGCTATGAATTCTCGAATAAGTATCGCGAGGAGATGCTACAGTCAGGGCTCGTCATCAGCGCCGTTACGCCCGACGGCGCGCTGGTCGAGTCGGTCGAGTGGCCCGACCACCCGTGGGGCGCGGGCGTCCAGTTTCACCCCGAATTCACGTCCAAGCCAACCGCCGCCAACCCGCTGTTTACGGCTTTCGTGCGGGCGATTATCGGCAATACGGCGAAATATTAAAGAGATGTCCGGCTAATAGCGGCACGGCTTGTAAATTTTGCTTTGCCTTAGGAGCAAAGAACCTTATAATCAGAGGTTGCCCGCTTGCTTTTTGCGCCTTATTGACAAAAAACCCGCCTTGGACAATGTTAATAAAATGCACGTTCTTGATGAGAATTACGGTAACCTCATCTCTTTCCTTCAGAATCCGCTTTTTCTTTCAGGGTTTACAAGTTTTGTTTTTGCCCAACTCATTAAACTTGCAATAATGTTAACGAAGAGAGGCAAAAAAACCAGGCGGGAACTCATAACGTCTGTTTTATGGCGGACCGGCGGGATGCCGTCCAGCCATGCCGCGACTGTTTCGGCGCTGACGGTGTCGATAGCTATACACGAAGGCATAAACTCAAGCCTGTTCATAATGACATTCTTTTTTTCCATGATTGCCCTGCGCGACGCTGTCGGAGTGCGTCATTCGTCCGGCATGCAGGCAAAGGCCCTTAACGCGCTAGGGCGGACCCTTTCGGAACGTTTTGCCATCGAATATCATCCGGTAAAAGAGATACTCGGGCATAGACCGCTGGAGGTTGTCGTGGGCTGTTTCATAGGGTTTTTTATCGCGGCGGCCTATGCCTATCTGTAAAGCTGAATTCCCCAAAAAAATAAGCGTTTCTTTGATTTTTACGGCACTAGTCTGCTTGGTGCCGTTACTGTTTCTGGCAGCGGGGAGCAAACCTGAACAGCGGCGGACGGTCGCGGGCGGTTATATCGCGCTGGTTACCGGCGAGCGGACGGATGACAGGCTGGTCGCGGAAAAGTTAAAAACCGCCGGACTGAAAGACGTTTTGTCAGAATCCTCGCAATGGTTTTTCCTAAACGGCTTTTCCGAACTGCGGCGCGTCCCGCTCGACGAATTCGCCGATTCGCTGATAGAAACGGATCCTCGCAACGACGGCTACGCTAGCAGGCTTAGGGAGATTTTCGTGCGGGACGGCAGGCGGTACTTTTACATCCCTCAGTCGTCGATCCGCTCGTCGGACCCAGCCGTCATAGAGCGGCGCGTCAAAGACGCTTTGGAGGACACGCCTTACATAGATATAGCGTACGGCGCGTACCCTCGCGACGACCCATGGACATTATTCATTTTTGTGGCGGCGGCCATGATTTGCCTTGCGATTTCTGCCTGCGCCTCGAAACCGCTTTCCGGCGGATCCGTTAAAGGCGATCCGGCGTTACTGCCGCTGACAGCGGCTGTGCTGCCCGCCGCCGCTCTTTTTACCGGATCGGGAGCTGCCGGCTTTGCCCTGGCCGCCGTGATGATGGCGCTGTTTGTAGCGTCAAGGCCGTTGCTAAAATCGCTTTTTATACGGCTGCGGCTTTCGGGCGGTTACGTCATATCCGCATCGAACCTTTCATGTGTCAAACAGTTGTTTTTAAGCGAAAAAGAAACATGGCTGTTACTGCTCGTTATGCTATTTACGGTTTGCCTGGCAGCGCGATCGGGAGCGACGCGCGTTCCGCTTGCCGTCCTGTTTTTTTGTTTGAGCGCGTCGGTTGCCGTCGGCGAGGAGAGCGCGCCGCGGGGAGGCCATATACGCTTTTTTCCGGTCGCGATACGGCCGGACGCGGGCGGAAAATGCCGGCACGCGCTTATCGCGCTGCCGTTTACGCTTGCGTCCATTGCCGCGCTCGTGATCCCGCTGTTCGCGCAGCCGCGCGCGGGAGCCGCGATACGGCCGGATACCGGCAAAAATTCCGGAATTCCCCTCGTCAGCGCGGACGACTACGCCGCGCACGTCGAGTTTCAACAAAACTTCTCGTTAAAGAGACTCGCCTCAGCGGATGACGTAGCGTATACCGTCTTCGGAGCCGGCGCAGACGGCCTGCTTCATCCTTCAGGAAGCGCGCACCCAATCGCCGATACAAACGCCGTTATTCCGCCGTTCCCGCTCGAAAGACTCGCCGGTTTTCTTGCCGGAACCGGGGCGGACATCCCGCTTCCCCCCGTTTTTGAAATTCGCAGCCTGATAGCGGCGCTAATGGGCATGGCGATCTACCTTCCCGTTATCGCGGCTATGGCGAATGCCAATAGAAAAAAAGAAAGAAATAAGTTATATATTACTCAAAGGGAATCGGCATGAAAGTTTATTCGTTTTCTAAAGGCGGAATACAGTTCGAGGACGGCTTTGCGCCGCGGCAGGAGCATAGCCGCCTTGCTTTTTTGCCTGAAACCGTCATAATGCCGCTGTCAACCGAGGCGGGTTGCCGGTCGTACCCGGTCGTGTTACCAGGCCAGCATATCGAAGAAGGCGTACTCATAGCACGCGGGCAGGGCGCGGGTTCGGCGAACATACACTCGCCCATTCCCGGAAAACTTGTAAAGACCATAAAATGGGGAACCGAGTCGGGCGTCGTTTCGGACGCGCTGGTGATACGGCTCGAAGGCAGTTTCAGCAGGCTGGGAAAGTCCAAAACAGCGAACGAATGGACGGGGTTGAGCGGCTTTGAAATAAGATCGCTGTTGGCTGAATACGGCGTTATAGAGATGGAAGGGCTGGGACGTCCGCTATGTGATATTCTTTCCGCTCTAGAGCCGACAAGAGAGCCGCTTACGCTGGCAGTACGCTGTGTTTTCGACGATCCGTGGCTTGCCGCCGACTACTGTCTTTGCAACGAGAACCCTGACGAGGTAGTCGAAGGCGGACTGATAGCCGCCCGCGCCGCCGGCGCGTCCGCAATGATATTTGCCGTCTCCGCTGCCGAGAAGCGGCTTGGCGAAATCCTGACGGACGCCGCAAAACGGAACGAGGCGGCAGGAAGGCTTGCCGTGGCGTCCGTTACTGCCGGCTCGCGCTATCCCCAGCACAGCGATTACGAGATGAACGCGATACTGTCCCGACACGCGAAAAACGAAGGCTTGGCAAAAGGCCGTTTCCTTATTTTGAGTCCGGCCACGCTTGCCGCCGTGTACGAGGCGGTCGTTATGCGGGCTCCGGTTCTGGAACGGTACATCGCCGTAGGCGGCCCTGCCGTTAAGCGTCCGGCTGTGCTAAAGGCACGTATAGGCAGCCGGTTGCGGAACCTTTTCGCTGAATGCGGCGGTTTTCGCCGCAAAACGAATGACGCTGGCGGCAGCGAGCCGGATTTTGCCGTTATCGGCTCGCCTCTGCTAGGACGCGCCGCCGTTCTCGACGAACCGGTTCTAAAGACAAGCCGCGCCGTGTTTGCCCCCGCCATGAAAAGCGATAAAGGCGTTCTAAAATCTCTTTTACGCCTGAAAAGCGCGCGAAAATTCATGCCGATGGCGGTCTGCATAAACTGCGGCGAGTGCAGAAGCGTTTGTCCGGCGAAGCTTGATCCAGAACACCTGTACAAGCGCATAAAGACCGGCAAACACTCCGATTCGCTGTTACAGATGGTTTCAGGCTGCATAGGCTGCGGCTGTTGCGAGGCAGTCTGCCCGTCAAAACTGCCGCTGTGCGCGGCAATAGCGCGTTTCACATTCAAAGGAGCCGCCCGTGCCGTATAAAACGACGGCTCTTTTCGAGCGTGCGCACACAAGCGTCGCGTATTCCTACACGGCGCGGATGTGGATAATAAGCCTTTACGCTGCCGTTGCCGCGCTACAGTCCGCGCTGGGCGACGGCGGAAAATCGCTTTTCGTTGCGCTGGCAGCGCTTGTTGCGGCCATGCTCACGGAATTTATTGCCGGACTGATAACTAATCGCCACACGGCGCTCGACGGCAGCGCGGCAGCCTCGGCTCTCATTCTAGGACTGCTGTTGCCCAACCAAACGCCGCCGGCTTTTGCCGCCGTCGGAGCCGTTTTCGCGACGCTTGTCGTAAAATTCAGTTTTGGAGGACTTGGCGCCAACTGGATGAATCCCGCCGTTTCCGGCTGGCTGTTCGTACGTTTCGCTTGGCCGGGAGTCTTTGGCAAAGCCATCGGCGACTCGCCGGATTTGTTAATTGCCGGAAAAATCATTAACAGCGGCGGCTACGCGACAGGCTCGCCATGGGAAATCCTTAGCCAAAACGGTTTCATGCCAAATGCCGCTCCGATAACGAGAACCTTTGAAAACACGGCGTTTTCCAAATTCAATGTGGAAATACCCGCCGGGTACTTGGATTTTTTCGCCTCGCCCGGAACCGCGATAATAGGCGACAGGGGAGTATACGCTCTCCTGCTGTGCAGCATCATTGTTGCCGCCTTGGGTATCATACGGCTCTCAATACCGGCCGTCTATCTTGCCGTCTACATCACGCTGGTAAAATTCGCCGGAGCGCTGCCTATGGGCGGCGGACTATGGGCAGGCGATGTGTTTTTTGGCCTGTTTTCGGGGGGAACTCTGATAACAGCGTTCCTGTTAATGACGGAGCCGGTTACCGGCCCCAAGTCAACTTTCGGCAAACTTCTGTTCGCGTGCGCGGCGGCCGCGCTGGCGTTTTTTTTCCGGTACATGAAGAGCGAGCCTTACGGAGCGTTCTTTGCCGTAGCGCTACTCAATACGCTTACGCCGCTCTTCCGTGCCGCCGAAAGCCGCTTGTTTTATTTACGGGGGACGGAGAGCATGAGGAGCGGCAATGAGCGTTAAAAACGAACAGCCAGAGCTCGCGTTTTTTGACAGGATAAAACGCTTTGCGGGAAATCTTAGCGAAACGTCTGTTTTTGCGGCGTGGTTCATCGCCATAACGTTGACGGGAGCGTTGTTTTGGGGATGTTCAGCCGGACTGCGGGACAGCATAACCATAAGAACGGTAAACCGGTTTCTAACCGGTATCGGTGAAAGCAGGCGAATAGAATCGGCGGTTTCGACATGGAACGTTCCAGGTCGCGTTACGCAGATTGGAACATGGTATACGATGACAAGCGCTGAACTGGCCGTCATATTTCCGCTCGTCACAGACGGGATTTTTTCGCCATATCTGGCGATAATTGACAGTGACGGCAGGCTGGGCACGCTGGTTCCGTTGACGGCAAACGGCGATAAAATCCTGCCGCGGACAAATCCCGGATATTTGCAAATCTGGATAGACAGAATCGAAAAAAACGCCGCCATACTTGAACAGTCTCAAGACGAAAGAGACAGACGGAGGATGCAATGACCGGCACGGAAGCAATCACGGCAAAAAAACTGATAGGCATGCTGTATCCGCCGGTATCTTCGATGAGCGGTATCGCGCTGTTCATAATAGCGGGCAGCCGGTTCTCGTACGCGATAGTTGCGGTCTGCTCTCTGTTCTGGGTTTTCCTGCTAGGCACGTTCGCGAACGCCATGTTACGCGGCGTCTCGTCGAAAACCGGGCGCAAACTGCTCAACGTGATGTTCGCGTCATCAGCGGGCAGTCTGTATTATCTTTTTCTATACCTGCTAAATCCGTTGCTTGCTATGGAAACCGTGCTAATTTGCGCCCTTTCTCCTGTTTTCTTCATGGCAAGCGGCCTTAGCGCCGCGCCTGAGAACCCGCACGAAGAAGAAACGATCAAGAAAGCGGCACGCTATCCGCTATCTCTGGGCATCGTAACGCTCGTATTTTCACTGTTAAGAGAGCCGCTTGGCTTCGCGACATTGTCAGTCCCCGGCGGCAAGCGCGGCATAATAGAACTGTTCAACTCCGCCGGCCAGTATCCGTACGCCGTGCAACTGGTTTCAAGTTCCACAGGCGCGCTTTTCCTGTTGGCATACCTAATGGTTGCCCTGCGTTACATGGCAAACAGCGATTCACGCCTTAGGCCGTGAGGTTTCATGTTTCGATTGCATATAGAGTTTGCTTTGGGTCTGCCTGAGCTAAACGTTTTGGCGGAGTCCTCCCGATGCCGCTTGCGGAAGGGATTGCAGAAAAGAGCTTTTGAGACGTTTGGCCGATTAAAGGCTGGGTTATGCTGGCGAGGCGGCGGCTTTGCAGGGGATTTTGGCAGGTTTCCATGGGAGGGGTCTGACCCTAGTCCTCGTTTCCCCTAATTGAGGTTTTACATCAGCCCTTATCCTCCCCGAAAGAAGCCTGATCCTTCCCTCAGCCGGCAAAAACTCTGCCTTCGCGTCCGTCACCGTCTCCGTCCGACATTCTGCCCCTTCAGGCGGTTCGCCTTCCACAATCCTAGACCAGTACCGGTCGCCCCAGATATGCCCAGGTCCAACCGTTCAACAAGTTGTACCTAACGGCAAACGTCTGCTTGAGCCACTGCATTATCCGCGGCAACTGGAAGCCGTTCGCAGGCTTGACGCAAAAGACGAGCAGGTCGTCTTTCAGACGCAAGCCGCGAATCTCGAAATCGAAGCGCGCCGCCGTATCGTCCAAGACACGGGCGAAAAGCTTTAACGCTTTTCGCGACTGGAACAACGGTTTCCGGTTGTTTACGGACGTACGGATTTCGTACCATACGCCCTGTTTAAGTTCTCTTAAAGTTCTCATGCATACTTATGGCGTCTGTATGCCGTTTTGCTTCAACTTGACAGGGAAAAAATCGGAAATCGTGGTTTTGGAGAACGCCTTCTATTTACAAAGAGTTACGAAAATCCTTTTTACGGTTATAATAACGGAACAGGAGCGGGTGAATGCTTTGTAACAATCCTATTACCAAATTTGTTCATTAAAAATATCTTTACCAAGTATAAGCAGGACGTTTTTTTGAGGGGAGTGGGCATCCGATTATTCTTCACCAAAGGGCACGGATTTTTCCGATTTTCTATACATTGTG
>JAIRSQ010000034.1 GCA_031255395.1 Spirochaetaceae bacterium
GGCGATCAGGCGTTTAAGGGGGGGCTTGTCGACCACAGCGAGATAACCACGAAGTACCACACGGCGACCCACCTGTTGCAGGAAGCTTTGCGGCAGGTTCTGGGGCCGCACATCGCTCAAAAAGGCTCGAATATCACCGCCGAGCGCATGCGCTTCGACTTTTCTCACCCAGTGCCGATGACGAAAGAAGAAATCGGGAAGGTCGAGGCGATAGTGAACGAACAGATACAACGCGACCTGCCGGTAAGCATGAAGGTGATGAGCCTTGACGAGGCTAAAGCAAGCGGCGCGATAGCGTTGTTCGGCGAAAAATACGAGTCGCAAGTAAAGGTGTACACGATAGGCGACGAGACTTTAGGCGCGTTTTCCCGCGAAGTCTGCGGCGGCCCGCACGTCGAGCGCACCGGAGTAATCGGCGTATTCAAAATCCAAAAAGAACAGTCTTCGTCGCAGGGCGTGCGCCGTATCAGGGCGGTCATCGGATAGCGACTGCCTGACTCCGCGCCAAGGCGGGCTTGACGTTTAATTTCAATTGTGGTAACAGAATAGAGTGCCCGCGTTGGACGGCGGGCAAATACTGTTTTACGGGAGGCGGCAAGGCCGTCTCCGATAGGAGAAGGTTATGGCGGTAGCAAGCAAAAACGCGCGCACGGGCAGCGGCAGGCAGAAATTCCTCTGTTCCTGTGGCGGCGAGATAAAAATGAAGACGCTGTTCGAGAACGGCAAGGTAAAAAATATTGCCGAATGCGAAAAATGCAAGAGGTCGGAACGCAGACCTTCGGATTTTAAATAGGAGCGGGGGCACATGGCGAAAAAATTTACGTCCGCGGAAAAAAGGCATCGACAGAGCGAAGAAAGACGGCTTAGAAACAAGGCGACGAAGAGCGCGGTGAGGACCGGCATCAAAAAATTCGTTGTGTCGGCGCGGAAAAAAGACGGCGAAGGGGCGGAAACGGCGTTGCGGAACATGACAAAACTGCTTGATACCGCGGCCCGAAAGGGAATCATCAAAAAAAACGCCGCGGCGCGTAAAAAATCTCGTATGCAAAAGCTGTTCAACGGACTAAAAACAGCGCGGCAGGAGAGTTAGAGGCTTATTGCCGGTTCTAAGCCGGCAGACGCGGTAATAATTGATGGGCGCAGGAAAATTCACCAAAGCCGAAATAATTGATATTATTTACCAAAAATCGGACATGAGCCGCGCCGACATTAAAATGGCGCTGGATACTGCATTCGATTCCATAAAAGAGGCACTGATTGGTTGCCGGACGGTGGAGTTGCGCGGCTTCGGAACCTTCGAAGTGCGCTTCCGCAAAGGGCGCTCGAAGGCGCGGAATCCGCGCACCGGCGAGATAGTTCCGGTTTTACCTCATGGAACGGCGGTTTTCCGGCCCGGCAAGGAGATTAAGCAGGGCGTTTGGACTAACGCGAAACCGCCCGAAAACGAGACGCCTTCCGATGAAAAAAGCCGGTAAAGGCAGGGGCGTCACGGCAAAAAGCGCAATTCCCGCCAGTAGGGCGGATATTCCGGAAGCGAAAAGCGCGGGCGGCCGGTTCCGCGCTGATTTTCTTAAAAACCTTGCCGCAACGCTTGTTTCGGCGGTTTTGTTCGCGCTGGCGCACCCGAATCCGGTTTTTGACAACGGGGTCGCCGTTCTCGCGTGGATAATGTATATCCCCGCGTTGCTCGTTATACGCCGCTCGACGCCGCCCGCCTGCATGTTTTGGGGCGCGGTGTACGGATTTACGGCCTTTTCACTGTTCAACTACTGGCTTTCCTCATACCAGCTTATAGCCGGAATCGTAGTTTCGCTGGTCTATCTTTTCTATTTTGCGTTGCTGTTCCCGGCGTTGCGTCTCGCGCTGGCGCTGTTTCCCCGGTACGGATTCGCGTTGCAATGGCTCGTTTTTGTCGGGTTCGAATACCTGCGGACGCTGGGTTTTCTGGGATATTCCTACGGAATAACCGGTTATACGCAGTGGCGGACACTCCCGCTGATACAGGCGGCAAGCGTTACGGGAGTTTGGGGCGTTTCGGCCCTGTTGATATTCCCTCAGACGTTTGCGGCGTCGCATTTTCGCGGATTTTTACGCCGTCTTACGGACAGGCGGGCGAAAAAACTGCCGAAATTCCGCTTTAACGGGCTTACGGCGGCTCTTTTTCTGTATATCATCGTCCTTGCGGCGGCTCTTGCCTTTGGATTCGCCGCTCCGCGCGACTTTTCAGACTATAAAACGGCAAATATTGCCTTGATTCAGCATAATACCGACCCTTGGAAAGACGAAAAATCGGATTATCAAAATAATTTTAGGATATTGAAACGTTTGAGCGAGGAAGCTCTGAACCGCGATCCAAAGCCGGACCTTGTTGTCTGGTCGGAAACCGCCTTCGTGCCGATGATATACTGGCACAGCCATTACCGCACGGATAGCGATTATACGGCACAGGTCAAGGAACTGCTGACGTTTCTTGCGCAGCAAGAAACGCCGTTTGTGATAGGCAACGATGACGGGCGGCGGGAAATGACCGAGGATGGCTATGTTGACAGGGTGGATTACAATGCGGCGATTCTGTTCGAGCGGGACGAAATTGTCGATGTATACAGAAAGATACATCTTGTGCCGTTTACCGAACATTTTCCGTACAAGAAACAACTGCCGCTGATCTATAAGATGTTGGAAGCTGTCGACACGCATTTCTGGCAGGCGGGGTCGCGTCGGCTTGTTTTCGATGCCGATGGCTTACGCTTCTCGACACCTATATGCTTTGAAGATACATTCGGGTATCTGTCGCGGGAGTTCGCGTTTAACGGGGCGGAGTTGATCGTAAATCTGTCAAACGACGCATGGTCGAGCAGTCTCAGCGCCCAGATGCAGCATCTTTCGATGGCGGTTTTTCGCAGCGTGGAAAACCGCCGCTCGTCGGCGCGTTCCACCTCGTCAGGGCAGACTTGCGCTATAGCCCCGAACGGCAAAATAATCGCGATGGCGGCACCGTTCACTGAAGCCGCCCTCACAGTTTCCGTCCCGATACTTTCGGAACAAACCTTTTACACGAAGCATGGCGACTTTTTGCCCGTAATCGTTCTTTGCGTTGCGTTAATCATGACGGCGTTTGGGATAGCTAGGCGCGTTTTCATTCGAAGAGGCTGATCACGGCAAACAAGGGAAGCGGAGCGCGCGCTGAAAAAACGCTCTTTCGGAACAAAACGATACTTTCACCGGTCGCAGCGTTTTTAGCCGCGAGCGTCGCCGTTTTGCTTTTGCCCGGCGGTATAGGCCGCGATAAGCCGCAAACTCGC
>JAIRSQ010000117.1 GCA_031255395.1 Spirochaetaceae bacterium
GCCGGCCGTGCTGGTAATGCGGTTCAGTATCCATGCCATCACGACGCTCAGCACGAGCGCGACCAGCGACCCAAAGTATACCGGGCGCAGTCCCCGCTTGTTGCCGCTCTTTGACAGGTACGCGATGATCGCTCCCACGATGAGTATCGCCTCGAAGCCTTCGCGCACGATGATAAGGAGCGAACTGATGAAGACTAGCGGGGCACTCTCCTTCCTGCCGTCAAGCGCCGCCGCATCCTCTTTTAGGTACGAGGAGAGGAGGTCTAGGCCGGATTCGACTTCTTCTTTTGAGACTCCGTTGTTTATCAGTTTTTTTACAGCGCTGAACTGGTATTCTACCTGAGCCGCCCGTGCCCCCGAAATCTGGCTCAGCGTCATCTTTTCGAAACCGACCTTTTCGTAGAACTGGAAGTAGGCCACATCAACCTGCTCCTTCGCCCCCTGTCTGTCGCCGGAAACGTACAGGGTGTTGGCCTTGTCCAAAACCGCAACCATCTCGTCAGCAATTTTTGCCCATTGCCGCGTCGTTGCCACAGGCTCCTCCTTGCCGTCCAGCCTGTTTGCGGTAACCAGCATCAGGTGGAGCAACTCGTTCATCACCTCTCGGATTTCCCGTTGGCTTTTGCCTTCATACATTGACGATTTTACATAGTTTATCCAGTCTTCAATGTTTTGCGCCCGCCCCTCGGAAATGGCCGTTTTTACCTGCTCCCGAAACCCTGTCTTCTGATATTCCGAAAGGACTATATCCATCATATCCGCCGCGCCCTCGATATCGCCAGCCACAAAGCTGTAATACGCATCGCTTACAATGAGGCGAATCTCTTCTTCCGTCTCGTACCACGAGGCCGCAAAAAGCGGTGCCGCCGCCGCCTGCCAAATAAACACCGCCAACATTGCCGCCGCTGACTTTTTACCCACTGTATCCTCCTGAATCGGTTCAAATTTCCAGTTTCAAAGGTAGCCCGTTCTAACTTTACTGTCAAGGCGCCCGCGCCGCGCTCTTGTCCTTAATCCTTGCCGTTTACCGGGGCGTGGAAAGATACGCCGCGACAGGGTAGAATCGGGACATGCCGGACAAACGCTCTGTGCTGAAAACCGTTTTCGGGTTCAATGAATTCAGGCGGGGACAGGAAGAGGTCATCGACTCGATATTGAACGGGAAGGACGTGCTTGCAGTGATGCCTACAGGGGCCGGAAAATCGTTGTGCTACCAGATCCCCGCCCTGCTAATGGACGGACTTTCGGTAATCGTTTCGCCGCTCATATCGCTGATGAAGGATCAGGTGCAGACGCTGCGGCAGAGCGGCGTGGCGGCCGCGTTCATAAACAGTTCGCTTTCCGCCGAAGAGTATACGCAAACAATGCGCCGGGTGAGGACTGGCGGTTATAAGATTGTTTACATAGCGCCGGAGCGTCTGTCCCAGTCCCAGGAAGCCACGGCGTGGCTCGCGGACAATTCGGTTTCGCTTATAGTTGTTGACGAGGCGCACTGCGTTTCCCACTGGGGGCACGATTTCCGCCAGAGTTACATGATGATTTCTCCGTTTATAAACAGCCTGCCCCGCCGTCCGACGGTGGCGGCGTTCACGGCGACGGCCACCGCCCGCGTCAAGACAGACATTGAGGCGGCGCTCGGACTGCGGACACCGTTCGGCATTACCACGGGCTTTGACCGCCCGAACCTGTTTTTTGCAGTCGAAAAGCCGGAAAACAAGACGCGTTCCCTCAAAAACCGCCTAGCGCGGCTAAAAGGAAAAAGCGGTATTGTCTACTGCCTTACGCGGCGGCGCGTCGAAGAAATCTGTGACGCGCTCGCGGAAAGCGGTTTCTCCGCCACGCGGTATCACGCCGGACTTTCACCCGAAGAACGCCGCAAAAACCAGGATGATTTTATCTGGGACCGTAAAACAGTGATGGTCGCGACCAACGCTTTCGGCATGGGCATAGACAAATCAAACGTGTCATTCGTAATTCATTACAATATGCCAAAAAATATTGAAAGCTATTATCAGGAGGCCGGACGGGCGGGACGGGACGGTAGCGACGCGGAATGCGTTTTGTTTTACAGTTACGAAGATGTCAAACTGAACGAATTCCTGATAGAAAAAGGCGCTGAAACCGGCGACGCCAGTCTTGTCGCGTACAATCTGGAACTGTTAAAACTGATGACGTTTTACGCGACGGGCACGGAATGCCTGCGCGGACGACTGCTCGCCTATTTCGGCGAGCAGCCAGAAAACTATTGCGGGGCCTGCTCTAACTGTCTGTCAAAGTTTGAAAGCGTAGACATTACAATTAACGCGCAAAAGATAGTTTCGTGCGTTTACAGGCTTAAACAGCGCGGCAGGCGGTTCGGCAAGACCGTTGTCATCCAAATTCTGCGCGGAAGCAGGAACGCAAAAATCACTAACGAGCGGCTCGACGGTTTGAGCGTTTGGGGGATAATGAAGGATTCGCCGGCGCATACTATACGCTCGATCATTGACTTTCTTGTGCTTAAAGGTTATCTGGGACTGAGCGGCGGCGATTATCCGGCTCTGGTCGAAACGGAAAGATCCGGGGAAATAATTTTTGAAAAGAAAAAACTTGAAATGATGCTGACGAAAGACGAAACCTTGCAACGCCCGTCCGGTTTGGACGCCGGAGACGGCGCCGGCAGGCATGACGGGCTGTTCGTAAGGCTGAAGGCGCTGCGCTCCGAGCTTGCCTCAGCCGCCCGCGTCCCCGCCTACATCATTTTTACCGACGCGTCGCTGTACGCGATGTGCCGGAGACTTCCTGTAACAAAGGAAGACTTTCTTGA
>JAIRSQ010000138.1 GCA_031255395.1 Spirochaetaceae bacterium
AAGAATATGCCTGCCAGTTTTTTCGCCGTTTCCGCGCCAACTTCAGCGTTAAACGCGACGATGCCGCCGAAAATCGAGGTTTTATCGCAGGAATAAGCCTTGTCAAACGCTTCGCCCGAGGTTTTTCCCAATGCCGCCCCGCACGGGGTGTTGTGTTTGACGGCCACGCAGGCCGCGCTGTCCGTGTAGTCAGTAATATTAAGCAGACGTTCGGCATCCTCCGCGCCCAGCGGCCTTACGCCCGCGGATGCCAAGCCGAAAGCCGAGACCGCTTTCCACGCAAGATCAGCGTCGCGGTAGTTGTTGTAGCCAAGCTCGCCGCCTACAAGTCGCTTCATGGCAAGCGTCGCGCCCCTTCCGTCAGCGTTCAGGTACAGGGCGGCCCTTTGACACGGGTTTTCGCCGTAACGGAGCGGGGCGGCGCGTTTAAGCGGAGCGGCATAGTACGGCGGAAATTCTTCGTCGAGCAGGTAGCGGGATACGGCGGCGTCATAGGCCGAGGTTAGGTTGAATACCTTGCCCGCAAGACGTTTCCGCATTTCGATGCCGACGCCCGCGCCAGATTGCAGGTTTTCTATGACGGCGGAATAGTCCGCGGGGTCGCACAGTGCGATCACGTCGTTAAAATTTTTCGCGGCGGAGCGCAACATAGCCGGCCCCCCGATATCGATGAATTCTATCATTTCATCCAACGGCGGAACCGGTTCGGAAGCGGATTTTTGGAAGAACGGGTAAAGATTCACTGCAACAAGGCTTATCGACTGAATGTTGAGCCTGTCAAGGGCGTCCTGATACGGTTTTTCGCCCCGTCGCGCCAAAATTCCCGCGTGTATAGCGGGGTGAAGCGTCTTTACGCGCCCGTCTAGACACTCCGGAAACGCCGTTACCTCCGCGACGTCGATAACAGCGACGCCGTTCTCCCGCAGATAGGCCGCCGTTCCTCCCGTCGAGACGATTTCCCAGCCCGCCGCGGCAAGCGCGGCGGCAAATTCCGCTATCCCGCTCTTGTCAAAAACGCTTATCAGCGCCCGGTTTCTCATACAAAAATGCTATCGCCATGCGGCGAAACAGGTCAATCCCTCAAGCGGAAAGCTGCCTCGGCTCGCCGCCGGCTCCATTCAGCGCCTTGCGTATTGACAAGCGTAAAACAAATGTTATATTTTATTTTTCATGTACAGGCTATATTTGAAACCGGCCTGCGCCGCTTTGGCGCTAAACGTCCTCTTTGCCGCCTGCGCCACGAAAATAACGCCGGTTTTTATAAAGGCAGAAGACAGCTATTACGAAAGCATTGTCGTGCATAGTATTGACGATTTTGAAGAGCTTGTTAAAAAAAACAAAATAGATACGGTGTTTTATACGGACGAGTATTTTATCGTGGAAATAAATTCCGTGTTCTATTCGCACATATCGCGCGGTTACAAGAGTTTCCGCGAATACCGCGAGGGGAGGCTGGATAAACCTGAACGCTGGTCGATTTTTAGTCCCGGTTATTCAAATTAAGCATTCATGATCGGGAGGTAACGGCATGAAGCATATTTATAATTTTGTTTGTAATTTAGTAAAAAGAATGCCTTTTTTATTAGGCACGGTTATAAGCCTCAGTTTGATATATTGCTATTTCTTATCGAGCTTAATGAATAAAACGGTAGACAGCGCCATATACCTCATTATTCTTTTCATAACAATTTTTGATATGGCGTTGCGTTTTGTAAATGACAAAAAACTTGACGCTCTGACAAAAAAGGCTGAGGCGGCAAACAAGGCAAAAAGCGTTTTTCTTGCTAATATGAGCCACGAATTGAGGACGCCAATGAACGCCGTAGTCGGCCTTGCAGAACTGATGCCGGCAGACAACCTCAACGGCACGCAAAAAACTTATTTGTATGATATAAGGAGAATGTCAAAGGCCCTGCTGGGAATAATCAACGATATTTTAGACTTTTCAAAAATTGAAGCCGGAAAAATGGATATTATTCCGGTACATTTCAATTTGACGTCTTTGTTTAACGATATTGTTTCGATATGCGGTTTCATGGCGCGGGGGAAAGCGCTCGAATTCAAGACATATAAGGACGAAGCTCTGCCCGACGTAGTGTACGGCGACGAATTGAGAATACGCCAGATTCTTATCAATATTATAAACAACGCCGTCAAGTACACGCGGTCGGGTTATGTTTATTTTAAACTGGCAAAAGAAACCGGCGCGGACGGGCACGCATATATAGTGGCGACTGTGGAGGATACCGGCATAGGCATAAGCAACGACGATATGCCGAAACTATTCGGAACTTTTCAGAGGCTGGACACGAATAAAAACAGAGTCGTATCGGGCACGGGACTGGGACTCGCGATAACAAAGCATCTTTTAGATATTCTGGGCGGCTCGATCAAAGTTGAAAGCGAATATAAAAAGGGATCGATTTTTACGGTAAATATTCCATTGATACCGGGAGATCCGCTTAAGGTCGAGAAGGAAACTGATATTTCAAACTTCGTAGTATCGCGTGAAAGATCTCTCATAAAAATTTTGGCCGTGGACGACAGCCCTGTAAATTTAACCGTCATAAAAGGCTATCTCGCTGAACATAACATGGACGCCGACACGTGCGGAAACGGAAAGGAAGCCCTGTTTAAGATAGCCCATAACAAATACGATATTGTTTTTCTTGATCACATGATGCCGGAGATGGACGGTGTCGAGACAGCCATGCGTATTCGCGCTCTTGACGGCGAATACTATAAAAAACTGCCCGTAGTGGCGTTAAGCGCCAACGCCGTTTCCGGCTCGCGCGAGCTTTTCATAAATGCCGGAATGAACGATTTTATTTCAAAGCCTATTGACGCGAACCAACTGAACAACGTTCTCGCAAAATTTTTGGAGCCTGAAAAAATAACTGTAAACTATTCCGTTTCCGCTAATAAACTGATGCGCGAATATATGACGGATAATGAAGTCATCTGGAGCGAGAATGACCGGAAAACTTTCAGGGAACTAGGACTGATTGATTCCATTGACGCTCGCGAAGGAGTCGCTCGCGTCGGAAACCGCGTCGCGGACTATTTTAAGGTGTTGCGCCAGTTTATTGGCGGCGTCGATGAAAATATTACTAAAATAAAAACAGCTTTACAGAACGGTGACTGGACGAATCACGCGATCCTGGTCCACGCGTACACCGGCGTACTGGCTATAATCGGAGCTAAGGAACTGCCGGAACGCGCCCGCAGATTGGAAACAGCGGCAAAAAATATCATAAAAGCGAATGACGAACCTGAAAACCGCGAAGCGGCGGAAAGCCTTAACGAAAATCTGAAACTTTGTCGCGAAGAAACGCTTCCGCTGTGCAACGCCATCGAGGCTATTCGCGACGAGCTTATGAAAACGTCGCTGGCCGACGAAACAAAACCGGAAAAAACGCCTGTCAGCGCGGAGGAATTAAAAGAAAAATTGGCAGCGCTGAAGGTTGCCTGCGGTCTTTTCAAAGCGGACGACGCGGACAATATTTCCGCCGAATTGGAAAAAGCCGCGTTTTCCGATGACGTCGACGCGGATATTGCGGACATACGCAAGTTGACGGCGGTTTTCAATTTTGCCGCCGCGTCCGCAAAAATCGAAAATTTGCTTGAAAAGCTGTAACGGCGGCATTGAATGACGCGTTATAAAACAAAACAAGTATTGATAGGCGGCAGAAACGGCGTGAACAGGGTGCCGATAGGAGGCGACGCTCCGGTCGTCATCCAGACGATGTGGAAAGAACCTTTGACGCCCGAATGCCTTGCGGAGGGTGGCGAAACTCAGCGGCGCATAGACACACTTTCGGCTCTCGGTTGCGGC
This sequence comes from Spirochaetaceae bacterium, assembly GCA_031255395.1. Lineage (GTDB taxonomy): Bacteria > Spirochaetota > Spirochaetia > Treponematales > Breznakiellaceae > JAIRMY01. The sequence goes on from JAIRSQ010000138.1 coordinate 3,836, forward strand.
CTGCTGCGTTTTGCCGTTCCAACCATGGAAAGCGCAGAAACTTTGGGGCATCTCGCCGCTATGTGCGCCGTTCCGCTGGTCGCGGACATACATTTTGATTACAAAATAGCGTTGCGCGTTCTCGATTTTCCGATATCCAAACTCAGAATAAATCCGGGGAACATAGGCGGGAAAAAACAGGCGCTCCAAGTGCTGGCTAAGGCTCAGGATAAGGGAGTGCCTGTCAGGATAGGCGTGAACGGTGGGAGCCTGCCTCGCGATCTGCGCGGCGAGATTCTGACCGGAAGACTCGCGCCGGAAGACGCCCTTGTCCGCGCCGCCGAACGCCAGCTTGCCGTTTTTGATGAGGCCGGCTTTGAAAATACGGTAGTCTCGCTCAAAATTTCATCGGCAAGCCGCTCGGTCGCCGCCGCGCGCGCCTTCGCGTCCCGAAATGACAGACCGCTGCATATCGGAGTCACAGAGGCCGGCCCTCTCATTGCGGGTGTCGTACGGAATACGGCGGCGATTTATATCCTGCTGTCCGAAGGTATCGGCGATACGGTGCGCGTCTCGCTGTCGGACACTATGGAAAACGAGGTTATAGCGGCGCGGGAAATGTTGCTTGCGGTCCGTGATAGCGGGAACGCCGGACGCGAACGCTTTGAGGCGGCGTCCGGCGTGCGAATCGTTTCCTGCCCGCGTTGCGGACGGCGCGCCTTTGACACCCACGCCTTCATTGACAGGTGGCAAACTCGGCTTTACGCCTTCCGCAGTAATATAACTGTCGCAGTGATGGGTTGCCCCGTGAACGGGCCGGACGAGGCGCGGGATGCCGACATCGGCATAACGGGCGCGGGCGGCAAGATCATCATATTCAAGAGCGGCAAGGTATGCCGCCGCATCGATGTGCCGGAAGATCCGGCTACCGCCGCCGCCGTTGCCGATCAAGCCTTTCTGCATGAACTTGAACGGCTGTAAGGCATCG
>JAIRSQ010000008.1 GCA_031255395.1 Spirochaetaceae bacterium
TACGAACGACAGGGACCTTAGCGAATGGGGCCTGATTCTTAACAGCGGCAACAGTCCTGAATTTGTAACGATTAACGGCCAGGGCAGGGTGATTGACCTGACCGGCAGCAATACGCGCGAAAGCCCCGTAATCACGGTGCAGGGCGGCGTAACGCTGACCCTGCGGAACATCACGTTTAAGGGGCTAAATACGGCCAGAGAGCCCAGAAACTTAGCCCCCGTAATCAGGGTAAACGGCGGACGCATAATTCTGGACTCAGGCGCGGTTATCGGGGACAACATAGGCGGCACTGGCAATGGCGGCGGCGCGAGTGTGCTAAGCGGAAAGCTGGTCATGAACGCCGGCTCTAAGATAAGCGGCAACGGCACCGACTTCGACGGCGGCGGCGTGTTTGTCGACCGGGGCGGCTCCTTTGTCATGTACGAAGGGACTATCGAAAAAAATGCGGCCTCCGACAGAGGTGGCGGCGTGTTTGTCAGCCAGGGCGGGTCCTTTCTTATGTACGACGGGACTGTCAGCGACAATACCGGCGACGGCGGCGTGTTTGCCGACGGCTCGTTCGTAATGAATAACGGGACTGTCAGCGGCAATGAAGCCGCCGGCAATGGCGGCGGCGTGTCTGTCAACGGTGGCGGCACGTTCACGATGAACGGCGGGACTGTCAGCGACAATAAAGCCGCCTACAAAGGCGGCGGCGTGGTTGTCAACAACGGCTGCCAATTTGTACTGAATGGCGGGACCGTCAGCGACAATAAAGCCGCCAACGGCGGCGGCGGCGTGTGGGTAAGCGGAGGCCAGCTTATAATGGTCGCCGGGGCCATAAGCGGCAAGGCCGCAAACGGCGGTGAAGGCGGCGGCGGCGTGCGGCTTGACGGGGGCACATTTATGCTGTACTCCGGGAAAGTAAGCGAAAATACCGCAGGGAACGGCAACGGCGGCGGCGTGTCTGTCGGCGAGAACGGCACGTTCAACATGGATTTCGGGCAAATAGCGGGCAATAAAGTGCAAAACGCGTATGGCAACGGCGGCGGCGTGTATGTGGGGGGCAAAGGCACGTTCAACATGAACGGCGGGAGCATCATCAGCAATGGCATCAACCCCGCCCCTCGTAATGAATATCCCTACGTTCCTCATAGCCAAGGCTTTGGCGCCGGTGTGTATGTGGACGGTGACGGTCGCTTTGTCAAGACCGCCGGCGCGATTAACGGGTTATTTAACTCTGATTTTAGTGGGTGGGAGGAAGCTAATTATCAAAACTACTACGGATGGCAAGTGAGTGATGATGGTACGGTTCCCTATTATGTTCCATTTAATAATAATCCAGACGCAACCGGCGTCCCCGGGGCAAATAACCAGGGTGCCCCCGGCACAGGCAAAGGCTACGCGGTCTATTACAATAAAGATGGCGGCTATTGGCGCGACCAGACGGTCAGGGATACAATGCCCCTAAGCACGGATGACGCAGATCCAGACCCAGAAGCCCACGGCTGGAATATTGTCCCGCAGTAATGAGCAAACAAGGATGGCCGCCGGCCAGCCCCCGGCAGCCATCCCTTCATTCCCCTCATCCTTCATTGCTAATTGTTAATTGCTAATTCCCCTCGCACTCACTCACTCACAAGGACGCCCCCCAGCCGACTCCCCAGCGCTTCATCCTTCTTCCCTCATCCTTCTTCCTTCATTACTCATTGCTAATTATTCGTTGGCTCGCAACCCCCGATTGGTAGCCGCCCCTTATCTACTATACTCATTTCAGGAGACGATATGATACGGATCAGCGAAGACGATGACGTGATAGACATTTGCCGCGACAACGTATTCAAGGCGGTATTTACGAAAAACACGCCCGAATCAAAAGGCGCTCTGTCAAAGCTGCTGTCCGCCATCATAGGCCGCAAGGTAACTGTGGACGGCATCATCGCAAACGAGCCGACTATTGACAACCTCCGCGACAGACAGATACGTTTTGACATAAACTGCAAAACGGAGGACGGCAAACTTGTGAATGTGGAGATGTCGCTAAACCCGGACAATTTCGAGCCGGTACGCCTCGAATTTTATGCGGGCAAGCTGTTCACGGGACAGGACATCAAGGGCACGGGTAAGACTTACGATGACCTGAACGAGGCGTACCAGATAGCGTTTTTGGTTCGCGGGCTGTTTTTTGAAGAAGATGATTTTTTGCACGCTTTCGAGTATTATGACGAAAAGCGGAGGGTGTCGCTTGAAGGGCGGACGCGGATAATCACGCTTGAACTTGCCAAGCTGGAGCATCTGCTCGACAAGCCTGTGCCGGAAATGGCCGCCGCCGAAAGGTGGGCGTTTTACTTTAGATACATAACGGACGTGAATAAACGGGACAAGATTAACGAAATAATAGCGTTTGAGGAGGGTATTGGGATGGCGAGCGAAGTATTGATGACGATAAGCAGGGACGAGATAGAACGCGCGCGGCTTCTGAGCGAATACAAGTACGAGATTGACACCCAGAGCCGCATAGCCACCGCGCATCAGGACGGCAGGAAGGAAGGCGAACAACTGAAAACCCTTGAAATTGCCAGAAAAATGAAAAACCGAAATGCCCCGCTAGAACAAATTGTCGAGGACACCGGCCTTTCTTACGATGTAATAACGAAACTGTAGCCCCTGCTCCCCAGCACTTCATCCTTCATCCTTCATCCTTTTTCCTTCATTACTCCTTGCTCATTACTCATTACTCATTACTCATTACTCATTGCTCATTACTCATTGCTCATTCCTCATTGTTAATTGCTAATTGACGTGTGAGCGGGGAGATGTTATATTTTTATAGACGGAAAAAATATGACGCAGTCGCAGGAAGATTATCTTGAAATGGTCAGTTTTCTCTCGGACGAGGGGAGGGTGCGCGTTACCGACATAGCGAGCCGGCTTGGGTTTTCAAAGCCGTCCGTGCTGACCGCGCTCAGGTTGCTTGAAGAGAAAGAACTAATACAGCACGAGCGTTACGGCAGCGTGTTGCTGACGGAGAAGGGGCGGGAGCTGGCCGCCGATATACGCGAGCGTCATTTTCTTATCAAAGGTTTTTTGCTCGAAAGGCTCGGAGTAAGCGAGGAAAACGCCGAAAAAGACGCCTGCAAGATAGAACATGTCCTGTCCAATGAAACCTTCGCAAAATTCAAAGCTTTCTTAAACGCCGATAGCGCCGATAACGGCAATACTTAATGGACTATGACTGCATAGTGGCAGGAGGCGGGCACGCAGGCATCGAGGCGGCGCTCGCGGCCGCCCGTCTGGGGTGTTCCGTCCTGATGATAACGCAGAATCCCGGCAGTATAGGCGCGCTGTCGTGCAATCCCGCCGTTGGCGGCCTGTCGAAGGGCAACCTTGTGCGCGAGGTCGACGCGCTGGGCGGCGAGATGGGGCGGCTGATAGACGGCAGCATGATACAGTACCGCGTGCTAAACCGTTCGCGGGGGCCGGCGGTGCAGGCTCCGCGCGCTCAGGCCGACAAAGCGGCGTATCAGGCTGAAGCCCGGCGCGCCGTCGAAACGCAACGGGGGCTTGAGCTGTTTATGGACACAGTCGTCGATCTGCTGACGGAGGAGAGCGGCGGCGCCGAGGCGGTCTGCGGCGTTGTAACGGAACGCGGACACAGAATCTCGGCGAAAACGGTGATACTGGCCGCCGGAACCTTCCTTGAAGGCAGGATTTTTATCGGGGAGTACGAGGCCGTCGAGGGCAGGCTTGGCGAAAAGGCCGCTATAGGACTTGGAAACGCGCTCAGGCGGCGGGGTTTTCCCGTCGGACGGCTTAAAACCGGCACGCCGGCGCGGGTCGCGTCGGATTCCGTTGACTTTTCCGTTATGGAACGGCAGGAAGGCGAAAAACCGTCGCCTTTTTCGTTCGATTCTGACACAAAAACGACTCTCGCCCGCCCGTCAATCCCGTGCTGGATAACGTCAACCAACGCCGATACGCACCGCATAATCCGCGCCGCAATACGCCGCTCCCCGCTGTACAGCGGCAAGATAACCGGCAAAGGGCCGCGCTACTGCCCGTCAATCGAGGACAAGGTGATGCGCTTCCCGGACAGGGACAGCCATCATCTTTTCATCGAGCCAGAGGGGACGCACACGAACGAGATGTATCTGAACGGGCTTTCAAGCTCGATGCCGGAGGACGTGCAGTTGTCTTACATACGCACGATTCGCGGGCTGGAGAAGGCTCGTGTCGTGCGCCCTGCCTACGCCGTCGAGTACGATTATATCGATCCGCTAGACCTTTACCCTACGCTAGAATCGAAGCGGCTTTGCGGATTTTTTTCGGCAGGGCAGACCAACGGCAGTTCCGGCTACGAAGAAGCTGCCGCACAAGGCATAATTGCGGGCATAAACGCCGCGCAAAAGTTGCGCGGCGCTCCGCCGCTAACGCTTGGCAGAGCGGAAGCCTACATCGGCGTGTTAATCGACGACCTTACCACGCTTGGCACTAAGGAGCCTTACCGGATGTTCACTAGCCGCGCAGAACACCGCCTTTCCCTGCGGCACGACACGGCGGACAGCCGCCTTACGCCCAAGGCGCGAACGCTGGGACTCATCGGCGACGGGCGCTGGGAACGCTTTGAACGCAAAGCGGAATCGCTGGAGGCGATACGGGAACTGATCCGCGCCCGAAAGGGGGCGTCGGAAAGCCTTGAACAGGAACTAAAACGTCCCGGCGCTGGACCGGCTAAGGCGGCCTTATTCGCGCCGGAACTCCTTGAATACCCCGCCGAATGGCTGGAACGGGTCGTTTTGGACATAAAGTACGAGGGCTACATCGAAAAGGAACGCCGTTTTACCGCCCGCGCCGCGAAGATGGATGGGATAAAGCTCAGTCCCGCGCTTGATTATGCCGGAATAAAAGGGCTTTCAGCCGAATCGAAGGAAAAGCTGCTGCTCGTCCGCCCGCTAACCGTGGGACAGGCGGCGCGTATCCCCGGCATCCGCCAGAGCGATGTGGCTCTGCTCATCGTGGCTGCGGTAAGAAGCGCAAAGGCCAACGGACTGGGCGCGGCCGCTCCTCGATAAAAAATATGATGAATTGAAAGGGCTACAGCTTGCGGGCAATCTCGACTGTCTCGAAGACCTCGAATTCGTCCCCTAACTTGATGTCGTCAAAGCCGTCCACGATTATTCCGCATTCAAAACCTGCGCTTACTTCTTTTACATCGTCCTTAAACCGGCGTAACGAGGCGATCTTGCCCGTGTGTATCACGGTGTCGCCGCGAATCACATTTAGCGAAGCGCCCCGTTTTACCGTGCCGCTGCGGACATAACAGCCCGCGATGACGCCTATTTTGGAAATTTTGAAAACTTCGCGCGTCTCGACATCGGCGATGATTTCTTCTTTTGTGTCCGGTTTTAACATGCCCTCCATCGCTTTCTGCATATCCTCCACGACGCGATATATGATGTTGTAGCGGCGTATGTCGACTTTTTCCTGTTCGGCAAGGGCCTTGGCTTTGGGGGTTGGGCGCACGTTAAAGCCTATCAGTATGGCGTTGGACGCGGAGGCAAGGTCAATATCGCCCTCGTTGATCGCGCCGGGCAACGCCTGTATAACTGCAAGCCGCACCTCTTTCGTTGACAGTTTTTCGAGACTGGCGCGCAACGCTTCGACAGAACCTTGCACATCGCCTTTGATGATAACCTTTAGTACCTGAATCGCGCCGTCGCTTATCGTGTCGTAAAGGTTGTCAAGGGTGATCTTGCGAATATTCTTCGCGTCCTCGAAACGTTTAAGCTCCTGGCGTTTTGCCGAGAAGCCGCGGGCTGTTTTTTCGTCTTCAACGACTTGCAACGGGTCGCCGGCGTTGGGTATGCCTTCGAAACCTAGCACTTCCACCGGCATTGAAGGCGTCGCGCGTTCGACCCGCGCCCCCTTGTCGTTAAAGATGGCCCTGACTTTGCCCGGCCACACGCCGGCGACAAACGAATCGCCTATTTCCAGCACGCCTTTTTCAACAAGCAGCGTTGCGACTATGCCGCGTCCGTGGTCTATTCGCGATTCTAGGATTTTGCCTTCCGCGCTGCGATTATAGTTTACGCGGAGATCCAGAATTTCCGCTTGTAGCAGGATGGCTTCGATAAGGTCGTCGATGCCCTCCTTTTTCAGAGCGGAAAGCTCAACGAACATCGTTTGCCCGCCCCATTCCTCCGGCTGCAAGCCGTATTCGGAAAGCTGGCTTCGTGCCTTGTCCGGGTTCGCGTCCGGTTTGTCTATCTTGTTGATGGCTACGATGATCGGGACATCCGCTTCTTTCGCATGGTTTATCGCTTCGATGGTCTGGGGCATAACGCCGTCATCAGCGGCTACGACAAGGACAACGATGTCCGTAACCTGCGCGCCCCTGCTTCGCATACGGGTAAAAGCCTCATGTCCCGGCGTGTCCAGGAAAGTGATGTTTCCGCGAGGCGTTTCGACCATGTACGCGCCGATATGCTGGGTTATGCCGCCGAATTCGCCGGAAACGACATCGGCGCTGCGGATAGCGTCAAGCAATTTTGTCTTGCCGTGATCGACGTGTCCCATAACGGTAACAACGGGCGGGCGAGGCGTCATCGAGCTTGCGTCGTCCGCCTCCGTTTCGATAAGCGTTTCGTCGTACAGGCTTACGATGTTCACCTCCGCTCCGAATTCGGCGGCGATTATTGCCGCCGTCTCAGAATCGATCTGCTGGTTTATCGTTACCATCTGGCCCATAGACATCAGTTTCGAAATAAGATCGGACGCTTTAAGGTTCATCTTTCTGGCAAGATCGGAAACGGAGACAATTTCCATAATATCGATGGATTTAGGCACCGGGTTTGCCATCTGCGCTGAGCGTTTTTTGCCCTGATGAAGTTTTTCGCCTATCTCGACTTCTCTGTCGCGACGCTGATAAGAGGGTTTTTTTGCCTTAAACGTGCGTTTTACGGCCCCCTTGTTATCTGTCGGAGAAGACTGCGTTTGTGTCGGGGAGCCCGGACGGGGACGGTTTGCAAAACCTGCCGGTCTGAAAGGGCCTCCGGTCTGGCCGGCCGGCCTAAAAGGTCCCGCGTTGCCGCGAGGACCGCCGCCGGAGAAACGTCCGCCTCCCTGTCCGCCCTGCCCCGAAAATCCGCTCTGTCCGCCTTGTCCGCCGTAACGCCGCTGGTTTCCGCGGCCCACGTAAGAGGCCGGTTTCCGCCCGTCGTTCCTGGCGCCGCTCGCTGAATCGCCGCTTGCGGAACCCTCGTTCGTCGCGCCGCCGCGTTGCGGTCTTGGCCCGAAAAATTTGCCCCCCACGCGTCCGGCTTGTACGGCGGGCCTCGCCGTCTCTTTGTATACGCTCACGCGGTTTACAGGCAAATCTTCCGCCGCGGCGCCGCCGGCCTGCGGCGCGGTCGGACGCGACGCACTGCCCGCTTGCGGCGACCCTGCCTTAGACGTGTCCGGTTGCGTAGCGGCAGGCTTCTGAATGTTGCCGGTCTCCGGCGCGGCGTCTTGCGGCTGTCCCGTATTCGTCGCGCCCAGCTGCGGAGCTACAGGCGGCGGCGCGTCCTGCGGCGGGTTTGGCGATTGCGCTTCGGCTTGCGGCGCGGCGGGGCGCGGTTTAACGTCTTGCTGTTGCTGTCCGGCCTGCGGCTGGGTGGCGCGGGCTACAACCTTTACCTTGAGCGTTGGTCTTTCGGCCCCGGCGGGCGCGGGATTCGCCTGCGGTTTTTTCTTTAGTTTGACGACTTTTTTCCGCTCAAGCTCCGCGGGCTTGCCGCCGTTCTCCGTTACAGCCTCGGTTTTTGGCCGTTTAATCAGTTCCGACTTGGGTTTCTGGGTGTTTTCAGTTTCAGCCGCCATTTTCCTTCCTAAAATTTATTCTTCATACTCAAAGCTCAGTCCTATGCCGCATACAGGACAACTAGTCATATCCGTATTTATCGTCGCTCCGCATTCCGGGCAAACCAATTCTTCGTCAAATTCCTCGTCAAAATCGGGAGCGGAAACCGCCTCCTGTCCTTCAGGGCTTTCCGTCGCTTCCGCCGCGTCCGCGATACCGTCCGCTTCAGGCGGTAGGGCTTCCCTGTTTTCACCGGAAACCTCTTCTTCAATCTTAACTTCGACCAGATCGTCGATAAGACCGCGAAGAGCGTCTATATGCTCTTTTTCGAGCCCTTCTATGGCGGTGAGTTTATCGTCTTCAGCGTTGATAAAGTCTTCGATATATTCGATGCCGTTCCGCGCAAGCAAAGCGGCGACAGCTTCGTCGACGCCCGGAAGCTCCGTGATTGTCGAGATTTCTTCTTCATCCTCAAAGCCGCCGTCTTCAAACAGACTGGAGGCCGCCGCCCGCGACCCGGATACAACATCCATTTCTTCAAACTGAGCGCTCGTTTTTACGTCAATATCCCAGTCGGCAAGCCGGTTGGCAAGTCTGACGTTAAGTCCCTGCTTGCCGATAGCAAGAGAGAGCTGGCTTTCGCTCACTATCGCAAGCGCCTTGTGCTTCGCCTCGTCAAGAATGATGACATCGCGCACCTCGGCAGGGGATAGCGCGTTCTTTATAAAACGCTGAGGTTCGGGATCGAATTTAAGCACGTCTATCTTTTCGCCCTCAAGTTCCCGGATTATCGTCTGAATCCGCGACCCCTTCAGTCCAACGCACGCTCCGACCGGATCAACGTCTTCCTTTGACGAGTAGACGGCCAGCTTGGTACGGTAGCCCGGCTCGCGGACAATCTTGTGTATTTCGATGGTCTTGTCGTAAACTTCCGGCACCTCAAGCTCGAAAATCGCTCGCACAAAATCGGTATGCGTGCGCGAAAGCACGACCGAAAGGCCGGTTTCCGTCTTTTCAACCTTGTAAATCAGCGCTTTTATGCGGTCGTTCACATGGTAAATCTCGCGCGGCGACTGGAATTTTTTAGGCAGCACCCCTTCAATTTTGCCAAGATCCACATAAATCGTGCCGTTTCGCTCCCGCTGGTAGTACCCGATGATGATTTCGCCTTCTTTGTCCTTGTATTCGGCGTAAAGACTGTCCTTGCGTATGTCCCGTATCGATTTGTTAGCGGTCTGTTTGGCGCTTGCTATGGCTACCCTGCCAAAATCTTTCGGATCCAGTTCGATAAGAATCTCGTCGCCTTCTTCCGCCTCAGGATTGAGCGTCCGTGCCTCTTCCAGTTCTATTTCAGCGGCGGGATTGTACACGCCGTCCACTATCTGTTTGCGGGCAAAGATTGAAACGTTCCGCTTAGCGTCATCGAAACGCACTTCGGCGTTTTCGTCGCTGCCAAACCTTTTTTTGTACGCCGAAAGTAGCGTTTCTTCCACTATTTTTATGGCAAGTTCCTCGGAAATGCTCCGTTCTTGCGCCAGTTGGAGGACGGCCTCCGTGATATCCGCTGCCATCAGACTGCCGCCCCCGCCTTCCGTTCCGCCACGGGCGCTAAGGCGCCTAGTCTTGCCTTGGCTATCTCTCCGTAAGAAATGCTAGTCATTCCGCTTTCCTCCTTGATAACAATGCCGGTATCGTCCGCGCTCGCCAAAATGCCGCTCGTCCAGCCGCCGGCGTCAGGACGGTAACAACTGACAGTCTGCCCCAAATAATGGGCGAATTCCGCGCCGTCCTTTATCCTGCGCCCGGTCCCAGGCGACGATACCTCCACATGAATGTTCTGTTTGGGGAAGGCAAGCTCAAGCCGCGGCTGTATCGCGCGATGAGCGCGGGCGCAGTCGTCTATACCAACCGTTCCGCCGCCCGGCGGCCCGCAAATTACCGCCATGACCCGCACGCTCCCTTTGTGCCGCGAAACCGAAAGTTCGACAAGGCCCATAGAAAGCCCGCGTACCACGGCCTCAATCGAAGAAAACACAGGATCGCTCCCGCCAAGCGCATAACGCATCGTTCCCCCAAAAAAAAAGGGCTTTAAACAGCCCTTTTTTTACTTCAACAATAATCAAATAATCCTATCAATCTTCCAATAAACTGTCAATAGGGAGCGTGGCCTGACAATGCGAAGCGCGCCGGACAGCCGCAATCGCGACGCTAATCCTTTATTATCCAGCGGTTTTCGGTTTTTACAAATCTGTTTTTTGGCAGGCGGAGCTGCCTCCCGTCTTCGGCTACCAGCGTTATCTTTCCAAGAAGAGGGTTTACTTCCGTTATTTTCCATAACGTCCCGCCGGACGTTATTTTTACCCCTTCGCCGGGCAAATTGCGGCGTTCTTCCGCGTAAAAGCCGTATTCATACGCCAAGCAGCATAAAAGCCGCCCGCAAGGGCCTGATATTTTCATCGAATTTAGCGAAAGATTCTGCTCTTTCGCCATTTTTATAGCGACAGGCTTTAGTTTGTCTGAAATAGAATGGCAGCAGAACGGCCTGCCGCAGCCGCCCAGCCCGCCCGTAATCCGCGCTTCGTCGCGGATGCCTATCTGCCGCAATTCGATTCGCGCTTTGAAAACGGAAACAAGGTCTTTTACCAGTTCTCTAAAATCCACGCGGTTATCCGCCGTAAAGAAAAACAAAATCTTTGGCTCTTCGAGCAAATAATGGACGGCTATCAGTTTCATTTCAATGTTACGCTCAGCAATTTTCCGCTTGCAAATGTCGAAGGCTTCCGCTTCTTTGAGTCTGTTATTTTTTTCTTTTTCCAGGTCAGACGCTGACGCGACGCGTTCGACGAGCGCGACTTTGGATATATTTTGACGCATACGGCCGCAAATCTTTCCTGAAACGCGGGCTAAATCCATACCGTAACGCGTTGGAACCAGCGCCATCGTTCCGGGCTTTAATTCGTCGCCGTCGTAAACCGCGTAAATTATCTCGTTGGAACAGGCGATGCATAACTGGTAAACCGGGGCTTCGGAAGGCACTGCGTCTCCATCGAGTCCGCAAATAACATCCGTTACGTTTGTTTCAGCTCCGTCCGCGCCTTCGGCGGGCAAAACATCGTCATTTCCAGCGTATTCATTCTGCATATCATCGCTGCCGTCACCGCCGGCATTCGTGTCCCGCATCTTTTCCTGTTCCTTTTCCGTCGATTTAGTCATATTATTCAAGCAGATCCACCAGCAAGCCGTTTACTTCTTCGATGCTTTTTAGCAGGCTGAACTGTTTGATCTGGCCTGTCATTATATCCGCCGCGAGCCTGTCGAGTTTCTGATCGATGATTTGCACCGCGCTGTACCTGTTTCTTGCTTTACGCAGTTCAGGATCCCGCCTGTAACGTTCGCCGTTAAAACCGGCTTTCAAATAATTCGGAACGCCTTCGTCCTCTTTAACGCTGTAGGCCGTATCGAGCACGTAACGCATGAAATTCCGTATCATTAAACGGTAACGTTTGATCTCGTCCGGAAACGGGCGTTTCGACAGGGCGTCGCCGGCATCGTACACGCCGTCAAGCAGTCTGGCAAGAGCGTCGTCCGCCGATACGCCGGCAAACCGCGCCGTTTGAAAGTCCGCCGCGCCAAGATCGTCCGCCGGAAGCGGCGGCGTCTCTTTATTTAAGAAAGCCGAAAAAAGTTTTCGTGAACGTTCATTCCGTTTGGATTCGGTTTTGGCGCGTTTAAGCGACGCGGCGCCTGCAAAGCCGGCAGCAGAAAAATCATCAACTTTCAACATTATCCAACGCGTCCGTTGCGGAGCTTTTGGTCAGTGCCTGTTTTACAAGCAACGCGTCCTGATACTCGGCAAGAGCGGCCTTCCAACGGTATTCTTCTTTGCACACGGTTATCTTGCCGTGAACCATGCAGCCTTCGTCCGCCTGAATACGCCGCGTCAGTATATCGCCAAGCACTAACCCCGTTGAAAGGATAACCAAGCATTCGCTCGCCAGCACGTCGCCGTACACGACTCCGCCCACCGTTACGAAACTTCCCGTAACGCGGCTTTTAAGGCGTGCGTTTTCGCCTATAACGATGCGGCCATTGGCTGTCAAATCGCCGTACAGATTGCCGTCCACGCGCGTGAACCCGCCGGCGTCTACATCCCCGTACACATTGGAAGACGGCCCTATCAGCGTGTTTATAGAGAAATTCTTGTTTTTAATTCTTTCCGCCACTGATATTTACCCTGCCGGCGGCTGAACGAATATTTAGGAATTTATACGGATCGACAATGTCGGAGCCTATATGAACCTCGTAATGGACGTGCGGACCGGTCGAGCGTCCCGTGTTTCCTATATAGCCGATAATCTCGCCCTGCTGGACGTGCTGGCCGGTGCGCACCTTAAAAGAGTGCATGTGGCCGTAACGGGTATAAAACCCGTGCTTATGCCGTATAATCACATAGTTGCCGAAACCGTTCGCGTCATAGTCAACTGTAACGACCTGTCCGTCCGCCGTAGCCACGATTGGGTCGCCCTGCCGGTACGTTGACAGGTCTATCCCTTTATGGACATACAACTGGCCGGTAAACGGATCCCTGTTCTCGCCAAAAAACATGGAAATATGCCCGATACCGCCTTTTATCGGCCAAATGTTGGGCACTTCCGTCAAAAGCGAGCTTTGCGAATCCAGCAGCGTGCCGATTTCTCTAAGAGGTTCAACCGCGCTTGACAGATAGTTGGCAAGACTGCGGATATCGTCCGCCTCGCGCAGACGGCCTTCCGCCGTTTCCCTCATGTCAAAAAACGAGGAAAGGTCGCCGGAACCCGCGGTTTTTGAAGGATCGCTAGACGAATTCAAACCCAGCGACGAAAAAACGTCGGAAAGAGTCGACTGGAACGAGCGCGCCTCGCGCCAGAGAACCGACACTTCGTCCCTAAGATGGTCAAGATTCGCCTGAGTTTCGCTCAGGCGGCTGTCTTTGCTGTTCAAATCGCCTTTATATTTGCCGTAAGACGTCCCGTACAGAATGAACGAAGCCGTCATCCCTGACAGAATAAGGGCGATCACAAAAAGCGACAAAAACGTAACTTGCAAGTTATAAACATTTTTTTCCGAATGAGGCACAAGAACGACAGTGTAGCGTCTCCTAAGAACGGATATTATCGTTTTGAAAAAAGTTTTCACCGCGGACACCGCCGTCATAAAGCCTTTTTTCACTTTTTTTACAAAACCGATCTCTAGCCGCTTGTAGTTATTAACGCGCGCCAATTTGCACCTCTAACTTAGAAATTCTTTATAACCGCCTATCCTCTGATAAGTATACAGCGCGATAAAAAAACAGTCAAGACAAGAGCGAAACCTGTTATTCCGTGCCAAGATTCTGCACTATATAATCCGTTATAGTCCAAACGCCTTCGTCGCGCCGCAAATAGTAAGTGTATCGCTTCAGCTCGGTATAGCCGCCGGTCCTGAATTTTTCCAGCACGCTTACCGTGCCTTCGTCAGCGCCGTACACGGTGCGCTCAATGTTGAATTCAAAGGGCAGAGCGGTTATATCGCCGTCTATCGTCTGCCTGCCGATGTCCTCTCTGTATTCCGCAAGCATTCGCTGCCGCCCTTCTTCCGATTCGGCGCGCCACTTGCGGTCACGCGCCGCGTCGTTGCGTATCATCTGTTCTAGATTCAGATATAAAAAGAATTTTTCCCATTGCGATTTTTGTCGAGAGCGTAACGTCCATGTCACAACTTCGTCCGGCGGCAGACGTTCCCTAAAGTAAACCGCCGCCGTTTCCTCTTCCAGCGCGACGGGTATGCCTTCAGCGTCCAGCACGGCAGGTTCCCTGATATGCAGGTTAAGGCGGTTTGACGCTAGAGGCTCCAGCCTGTTTTCCGCGCCCGCTATCGCCCGCCCTCCCGCAAGCGTTTCGAAAACGCCGTCATTTTCCGGCCCGTCGTTTACGGTTCTATATAGATTGGGGTAGAATATCGCCTGCACGATGTAGGCTCCCGGACTGTCCAGCCGCCGCCAGTTTCTAAGGTTTTCCGTAAACGAGAAGGATTCGCCCGGTTCCAGGCTGATTTCGCGAAAAAAAACCTGCCGGCTCCCGCTCCGCTTCCTTGTCAAAATGTCGGCGTTTTCAACCGGACGGTTCGCGAGCGTCCGCACGTCGAATTCAACGGAAAACGCCCTGTCGTCCGATAGCTTAAAGCCGCGCGGTTCCGAAGAATTGTTAGTCAAAACAACCTGTATAAAAATATCCCCCGTCCGCGGATAATAAAGCCGTTTGTCAAAATACCGGATTTCCATGCCTACGCCCGAAAGGTCGGCGGCGTAGGTAAAAGCGGCGCAGAGAAGCCCTAAAACGATGAGATATGTTTTTTTCACAGAAAACTCCGAAAACGCGCGACGCGGACGCGCAAAAACCGCGTTGCTCATTTATCGGCATATCCGCCAGTCATATTGATATTATTCTTTTAACGGTGTACAATGCGTTTAGAAATATATTTTGGAGCGTTTTTATGCTGGTATTCCGATAATTTCCGCCGATTCTGGGCCGACGGCGGTTTAACGCTAAACCGCAAAGCCGCCGTCGCGAATACGGGGGAAGGCGGGCAGCCTTCTTGTCCGCGGCCGAGTCAATCGGCGTTTATTATGAATATACAAGTCTGAATCACCGGCGTCGGACGCTAAAGGCAGTTAGGCGAGTACGATGTCAATTTCGCGGCTAAGGCCGTGCCGCAGGATCGGCTTTTTAACGTTTTTTTTTGTCTGCTCGCTGTCGCCGTTGCATGCCCAGCTCGCGGCGGACGTTTCTATCGTATATTCTTCTGGAGGCGATTTTAGCCTGACGCGCGCCGGCGACAGAGACAGCTATAGCCCGTCGTATATTTACCGAAACCCCGTTCCGTTGCAAAATTTCGACTATATCCAAACGGGGCAGGGCGTTTTTGTCAAGGCACTATTTAGCGAAATCAGCGCTTCGGTGGACATAGCCGAAAATACTTCCGTCATTTTTGAAACTATAGGCGATTCAAGCGGCATATCGGTGATTTCGCTGGTTTACGGGCGCGTCCGCGTGAACCGGAAGGGCGATTCCGGAAAAATACTTGTAAACGCCGGCGCGTCCGTAACTGAAATACAGAACGGTTCAGTCAATCTTGACCTTGTTACAACGCCTGGCAGTGTCGATTCGGGGCTTGTCCTTTATGTCTCCACATTATCCGGCTCGGCGGCGGTCATACCGTCAGCCGTATCGCCGGATATAGCGCGGATCAGAATGAAGCCGCATGAAACGGTAATTTTTAACGCACGTAACAATAATATTGACCGCCAGTCCATGAATAACGAGATTGATCAATATTGGGCGGCCACAATGAGCGGAAAAGCTATGAATACTGGCGAAACTGAATTCGAGCCGTCCGGGGTTGTAAATGCGGTATCAAAATTTAGAAACCCTGACCCGGATTATGCCGGAAAAGCGGCTTTTTTGAAGACGCGCTTCATTATTTACGGAATGGTCATGCTACTGTCCGGCGCGGCGCTACAAAACATCGTTCACTATACCTACGACAGTTGGGACAGCACAACCGCGGACTTGACATTTTATGCCGGGTATGTGCCATTGGGCTTGGGCGCTTTCATACTGCTTGCCGCGTACTTTTACTGAGAGAGGCTGTTCCAAAACTGAAGTTTTGGAACAGCCTCAAGAAATATAGCTTTTTTACCGTTTTCTGAAAGGAGCGGCTCGGCACCGGATTGCTCGTGTCGGGTAGAGGCTTTGGCTTTCGTGCCATCGCCCTCCTTCCATACCGCCAGTTTTTGCCTAAGACGGTTTCAAAACAACACTTGCATGAATCAACAAAATATAATATTATAAATATAATTGGAGGATGGATATGAACAAAATAAAAGAAATAGACGAAGGTATGAAGATAATTAATGAAATAAGACCGTTTGAGGGAGTTTATTTACAACAAATTAATCAATTCTTTAAGATAGAAACAACTTATTCTTCCAACGCTATCGAAGGGAATACTCACACATTGGC
>JAIRSQ010000094.1 GCA_031255395.1 Spirochaetaceae bacterium
GCCATTACTTACTGGCTTATGGGAAGCCTCTCGTCGGTAACGGCAAGCGATCTGTATACAGGACTGCCGGTAATCGGCGCGGGTCTGCTGGTACTTTGGACCTTAAGCTGGCAGCTTAACGTTATATCCCTTAGGGATGAAGAGGCGCTCTCGCTGGGGCTCAAGGTAAAATACATCCGCGCTCTTATCATCGCCGCCACCACGCTCATCTGCGCCGCGGCGGTTTCCGTCTGCGGCATTGTCAGCTTTGTGGGGCTGGCGGTTCCGCACTTTGTCAGAATGCTGCTTGGGAACGACAACAGGGATCTGGTTCCGGCGGCCATTACACTGGGCGGGGCATTCCTGATAATTATTGATACGGCGGCCCGTAGCGTTTCCGCGGCGGAGATACCGCTGTCAATACTCACCGCCGTCATAGGCGCTCCGGTTTTCGGGATACTGCTTAGGGAGACGGGGGGAAGATGGAATGATTAAGGTGTACGATGCCTCGTTTTACTATCACAAGGGCCGGGAACTCTTTAGCGGCCTTTCGTTTGAGCTGCCCGAAAGGGAAACGCTTGCCATACTTGGGGCAAACGGGGCGGGGAAAACAAGCCTGTTACGTTGCCTAATGCGCTTTCTGAAATTCAAAAAAGGTTCCGCATTTTTTGGCGGGGCCGATCTCGGCTCCATCCGGGAAGACGAGTTCTGGCGGAAGGTAAGCTATGTTCCACAGGCGAAGGCCTGCGTCTTCGGCCATACCTGCCTCAACATGGTCATCATGGGGCGTAGCCCCTATATCGGAACGGGACGGAGGCCCAAGCAGGCGGATGTGGACGCCGCGCTGACGACTATGCGCTCTCTTGGGCTGGAAAATATCGCCTCCCGACCGGTCTCCAGTTTAAGCGGCGGGGAATTGCAGATGGCGCTTATCGCCCGCGCGCTTGTGAAGGATCCTGAAATCCTTATTATGGACGAGCCTGAGTCGAATCTGGATTTGCGGAACCAGCTTAGGGTGTTGGAGCTGATAGAAAAGCTCAGGGCGGAGAGAAATATTACCATCGTTGTGAACACACATTTCCCAGGCCATGCCCTGCGAATTGCCGACCGTACCCTTTTCCTGGGCAGTGAAGGGCACGTATACGGAAAAACTGTGGAGGCAGTCAATGAAGCGAACATTCGGAAATTCTACGGCGTTGATTCTGTGATACTTAGCGTGGACGCTCCGGCGTTCAATGTCCCGGCGGTGGTACCCATGGGAATATGCGAAAAAAAATTTTTTTGGAGGAGATATGAAAAAGCGGTTTAATTGTATGTTGCCTGCGGCCTTGGCGCTGCTGGTATGCCTGACGGGGACTTCCTGCCGGAAAACATCCGGCGGAAGCGGTAACGCGGCGCAAACAGGAACGAGCGCGGCGAAGCCGGAGAAGATTCTGGCGACGGATATGATAGGGCGGAAAATTGAGGTTCCGGTGAAACCGCAGCGGGTTATCACCGACCGCATCCTGCCCTTCCCTTCTACCTACTTCGTGGCCGTCCGTTCGGGAATGGAAGAGGTGGTAGCCATGCATCCCGCCTCGAAGAGCGCTGCGGTGAATTCCATGCTGAACATCATGGCCCCGGCGGTCGCTTTGGCAAACACGGATATTTTCGACGGGAACACTCCCAATGTTGAAGAGATAATGAAGCTAAGGCCCGATCTGGTGTTTGCCTATGCCGACATGGAGGGAGCGATAGACCCTTACGAAAAGGCCGGGATAACCGCCCTTGGAATAAGGGCCGCCAGCGCGGCTGGCGGGGACGCCATCGAAACTCTGCGGGGTTGGTTTGATGTTCTTGCCTACACCGGCGGGGACAAAGAAGGGATGGACTCGATTATTAGGGAGGGGGAAAACGCGAAACAGACTATCGCCGGCGCTCTTTCCGCTTCGTCCGCGCCCAATCCCTCGGCGATCTTTCTATTTTCCACCAGCGGCAACAATTTGGAAATTGCCGGAGGCAACTTCTTTAGCGAGTATTGGCTTAAAAATTCGGGAGCGGAAGATCCGGCCTCAAAAGAATTTCAGGGGCGCAAGGTGGTGAATATGGAGCAACTTTACGCTTGGAACCCGGACATTATATACATCACCAATTTTACCCCCCTGTCGCCCGATGATATATACCGGAATACCGCCCTTGGCCTTGACTGGAGTTCCCTCAAAGCAGTAAAAAACGGGCGGGTGCACAAAGTCCCGCTGGGTATCTACCGCTGGTTCCCCCCTTCCGGCGACACGCCGCTTATGCTCTATTGGCTTGCCCAGAAGAACCACCCGGAACTGTTTACCTACTCCTTTGAAGAGCTTCTTAAAAACTACTACCGGGAACACTACAACTACGATCTGAACCGGGAGGAAATCGTCTTTATCCTCAACCCCAACGCCGCGGCCGCTGCGGGTTACACTGTGGGAGGCTGACAGAGGGCGGACATGCGACGGAAACCTGAAACCCGTAAACCTGAGACCCGTAAACTCACGGGTTTCAGGGAAAAGAGACGGCACAGAGATTCGCTGGAATTTCCTTAGCGAGCCCTCGGAGCGTAAATCACGGCCCGCTTTGGCCGTAATAGCGCGTCGCGCACTTTAAACCCGCTGGCGGACGTGATATAATAATTTAAAAAATTTTTTGGAGGTTATGATGTCAAAAGACGTTTATTTTTTTGGTAACGGAACTGCGGAAGGCGACGCCGGCATGAAGGAACTTCTTGGAGGGAAGGGAGCGAATCTTGCCGAGATGACCAACCTGGGGATACCCGTTCCGCCAGGTTTTACGATTTCTACCGAAGTGTGCGCGGCGTACTACGAGAACGGACGTCAGTATACGGACGAGGTTAAGGACGCCGTGCGCGAAAACCTTGTGCGGCTGGAGGATTTGATGGGCAAGAAGCTGGGCGACGCGGACGACCCGCTTTTGGTGTCCGTGCGTTCCGGCGCGGCGGTTTCGATGCCCGGAATGATGGACACGATACTCAACCTTGGCATGAACGATAAGGCGGTTCACGGGCTGGCGAATAAGACCGGCAATCCGCGGTTCGCTTGGGACGCTTATCGCCGCTTTATTCAGATGTACGGCGATGTCGTTATGGGAGTCCCGCATGACGCTTTCGAGACCGCGCTACATAACCTTAAAACGGCGTTGCGGGCAGATTTGGACACGGGACTGGCCGCCGCCGATCTCGAAAAACTTGTTCGCGAGTACAAGAATATCGTCAAGAAGTTTGCCAAACGCGATTTCCCGCAGGAACCCGGCGACCAGCTTTGGGGAGCGATAGACGCGGTTTTCGGATCGTGGATGAACGAGCGGGCGATAAAATATCGCGAGCTGAACGGGATTTACGGGTTAAAAGGCACCGCCGTGAACGTTCAGTCTATGGTTTTCGGCAATTTTGGCAATGATTCCGGAACGGGCGTATGTTTTAGCCGCGATCCTTCCACCGGCGAAAACAAATTCTACGGCGAATACCTGATGAACGCGCAGGGTGAAGACGTTGTTGCCGGAATAAGGACGCCGGAAAAGCTGTCCAGGCTTGAAAAAGACAATACAGAAGTGTACGCCCAGCTTGTAAGCATCAAAAATACGCTGGAAAATCATTTTCGGGACATGCAGGATATGGAATTTACGATTCAGCAGGGCAAACTGTTCCTGCTACAAACGCGAAACGGCAAGAGGGCTGGCGCCGCGGCGGTAAAATGCGCGTTGGACATGGTCGAGGAAGGGCTTATTGACAAGGAAACCGCGATAATGCGGGTAGGGCCGGAGCATATCGACCAGCTTTTGCACCCGATGATAGACGCGAAGGAGCTTAAGGCGGCAAAACCGCTTACGAAGGGGCTGAACGCGTCGCCGGGCGCGGCCTGCGGGCGTATCGTGTTTACCGCTAACGAGGCGGAAGAATGGCATAAAAAAGGCGAAAAAGTTCTGCTCGTACGGCAGGACACAAGCCCCGAAGACATTGGCGGAATGGTAGCGTCGGAGGGCATCCTGACATCTACTGGCGGGATGACGAGCCATGCCGCGGTCGTAGCCCGCGGCATGGGGACTCCGTGCGTTGCCGGAGCCAAAGGCGTTTCCGTGCTGGGCAAAAAGGTGAAGATAGGCGAAGAGGTCTTTAAGGAAGGGGACTGGATAACGATTGACGGCTCTTCCGGCCTTGTTTACGGCGAAAGACTAAAGCTGGTAAAGCCCAAGATGGACAAGAACATGGAGACATTCCTTGGCTGGTGCGACGAGACGCGGGACGCTTCGGTACGTGGCGATGTTCATGGCTTTAATATCCGCACCAACGCCGACCAGCCGGAGGACGCGGCTCGCGCGTTTGAGTTTGGCGCGGACGGCGTTGGACTTTGCCGGACAGAGCACATGTTCTTTGAAAAAGAAAAACTTATACATTTCCGCGCGATGATTCTTGCCGACACTGCCGGTGAACGCAAGGCAGCGTTAAAAAAGATTCTGCCGTTGCAAAAAAGAGACTTTATCGGCATATTCAAGGCGATGAACGGAAAGCCGGTTACTATCCGTCTGCTTGATCCGCCGCTCCATGAATTCGTGCCGCACACGAAGGCTGAGGTTGCGGAACTTGCCGAACACTTGGGCGTTCCGCCAAAGTCGCTTGAGCCGAAAATCGCCAAGTTGCGCGAGGCGAACCCGATGCTAGGTCATCGAGGTTGCCGTCTTGCCGTCACCTACCCTGAAATCTACGATATGCAGGTCGAGGCGATCGCTCTTGCCGCCTGCGAATGCCGGAAAAAAGACATACCGGTACATCCCGAAATCATGATACCGATAGTGATGAGTGCCCGCGAACTCAAGTTGCTACGGCCCAACGCCGAGGCGGTGTTAAAGCGCGTGATGGAAAAGGCCGGCGTTGATATACCAATCCGTATCGGCACGATGATCGAGGTACCCCGCGCGGCCCTCACTTCCGCCCACATCGCGCGGTACGCGGATTTCTATAGCTTTGGCACCAACGATCTTACGCAGATGACCTTTGCGTTCAGCCGCGACGATGTCGGCTCGTTCCTGCCGTCATACCTCGAAAGGAAAGTCCTCGACGTCGACCCTTTCAGGTCTATCGATGAAAACGGCGTGGGCCGCCTGATGAAACTTGCCATAAAAGAAGGCCGCGAAACTAACGGCGGTCTTAAAGTTGGTATCTGCGGCGAGCACGGCGGCGATCCGGCCACTATAGACTTTTGCTACCGCGTCGGCCTTAACTATGTGTCCTGCTCGCCGTTCCGCGTGCCCGTCGCACGTCTCGCGGGCGCTCAGGCGGTCATCAGGAACAAGTAACAAGGAGCGAACGACGGGCATCCCCGCCGCTTGCGGCGGGGTATTAAAGTACGCTCTGAAAACGGCAAGAGACGAAGGTAGTAGAGAGCGCGCCGCGACAGCGCACCTTATCCCTTGTCTCTTGCCGCCTTTAACATATCGTTGTAGTAGCGGGGTTCTATCCGGTCTTCGCTTATTCCGACAAGTTTTAGGAAGGAAAGCAATTTTTTGCGGGTTGCGTTCACAGTGTCCGCGTCGTTGTCATCTGCCATTATTTCAAGCTCCACAAAGCAGCCTAGCCGCTCCACATCGGAAAGCTCGACGGTAACGGCATCCGCGCCGCCGTACCTCCATGAGCGCCCTCGCTTTTTCTTGAAAATGCCGGGTTCAAGCCCTATGCGGCGCAACAGTTCCTCGAAGGCCGACAAGCCTGTAACGGTAAATTCCTTCTCGTCGTTTACCTCTATCCCGTCGCGGACTTCCTTTGTCTTGTAAGTAACCAAGACAATGCTTTGCGACTTTTCTCCCCGCGCCCTAGTCGTCTCGCGCCGTATCCTGACACCGGACAACGGCAGGCCACCTGCGGCTGCACCCGTGTCGGAACGCGAAACAGGAACCCAGTACACATCGTCCTTCTTGAAGTCCGCCGTAAACTCAGCCAACTCGCCGATACGTTTTTCGACCGCACTCCGGTCATTGACCCAGGCCTTTAACTCAATCTCGAACGCCATGATTTTTCAGCGGCCCCGCCTGCCCTTAAATTCGCGTTAATCCGCTTAGTCTGCGGACACTTTAACCTAAACCAGTTTTTTTAACTCATCCGCTTTGTCGGTTTGTTCCCACGGAAAACCGTCTCGGCCAAAATGCCCGTAGGATGCGGTTTTTTGGTAGATTGGCCTGCGGAGGTTGAGCATACTGATGATGCCGGCGGGTGACAGGTCAAAGACTTTGGAGACAGCCGCTTCGATATTTGCTTCCGGCACTTTTGCCGTGCCCATGCCATCCACCATCACCGACACGGGGAATGGAACGCCTATCGCGTAGGCCAGCTCGACCTCGCAATAGTCGGCAAGCCCCGCCGCCACGATGTTTTTGGCGACATAACGCGCAGCGTAGGCCGCGCTACGATCGACTTTGGTCGGGTCCTTGCCGGAAAACGCGCCGCCGCCGTGCCTGCCCATACCGCCGTAAGTGTCAACGATGATTTTCCGCCCGGTCAGCCCCGTGTCTCCGAACGGGCCGCCCACGACGAACCGCCCTGTCGGGTTGATGTAGAACTTAGTCTTAGCGTCCAACAGTCCGGCGGGCTCCAAAACCGGCTTGATTATCCGGTCGATGACGGTTTCCTTTATCTCGTTGTAAGACACATCGGGGTCGTGCTGGTGGGAGACAACCACCGCGTCTATGCGGACAGGCTTCCTCCCCTCATACTCCACCGTCACCTGGCTCTTTGCGTCCGGACGCAGCCACTTGACCGCCCCCGATTTCCGTAGCTCGGTCGCCGCGATCAGTATCTTGTGCGCCAGCGTGATCGGCAACGGCATCAATTCCTTCGTTTCCGTGCAGGCAAAGCCGAACATCATGCCTTGGTCACCCGCGCCCTGCTGCCCCTTGTATTCGTCCAGCCCGGTTCCGGAAACGCCCTGGCTTATGTCCGGCGACTGGCTGTGTATCATGTCCAAAACGGCCATCGACTGGTAATCAAGGCCGTAATCGGGGTTCGTGTAACCGATGCTCTTCGCCACTTCCCGCACCACGCTCTGAAAATCGACAAAAGTCTTGGTGGTTATCTCGCCACCCACCAGCACAAGCGATGTCGACGCAAAAGTCTCGCACGCAACGCGGCTCTGCGG
>JAIRSQ010000136.1 GCA_031255395.1 Spirochaetaceae bacterium
CGGTACACAAGTTCGCGGTTTTTCGGAGCGTTCTTTTCGGCCTCGGCGTAACGGCCAAGCGCCGCCTCGTTCTGCCCCATCGCAAAGTAAACATTTCCCAGCGCGTACGAGGCGTACGGCGCCGCGCCGGGATCTTTTAACGCCTTGATGTAAGCGGCGGCGGCTTCCGCGTGACCGCCCCGCGAAAAGCTGATGTTGCCTTTTACAAGCTCAAGCCGCGCTGCCGCGGGCGCGCACGAAGCGCAAAACGCGACAACCGCCGCCACAGTCGCCGCCGTCCATGCCGTTTTCACGCCGTTCCTCGTCCGCCTCAGTCCGGCAGCTTTTCAAAAAACAGCCCGCCGCCTGTAAACATTTCCGGCTGGAATATAGCCGCCGTCTCTTCAAACTTTTCGTCTATCCGTCCGACATTCATGTAATAGCCGTCCGCCAGCACATAGATACGGTCGTTTTTGAACGCGCTGAATTCAGCGAATAGCGGGCTTTCTTCAAGCAGTGCCCGCTTGTTAGGCGTGTACTTGATCATGGAACTGTATATAAGGATGTCGGCGTTACGCGCCCTGTCAAAAAACTCCTCCATCGTTAGCCGCAACTGGCCGCCGCCCGACCCCTCCGGTAGGAAGTAACGCCCGCCGGCCTTCCGCCATTCGCCAGCCGCCACGGAATCGCCTCCCTGCGTGTACACGACGCCGCTGTAAACGTTGCCGCCGGCGGCAACCGGCCTCTCGTCCGCAGGTATCTTTGCCGCCAGTTCCGTAAGCTCGTCGAGCCGTTCAAGCCGCCGCGTGAAAACGGCTTCCGCCTCGCCTTCCCTGTCATAAAAAGCCGCTATGAATTTTATCCATTCAAACGCCGCTATATTTGTATCCTCAAGCCATTCGCCTACCACGACGTACGGCAGTCCCGCCTCTTCAAACCGGGCGAACGCGTCGCCTCCTCCCGGTCCCATTACTCCGGCAAAAATAATGTCCGGCTTTAGCTCGACGGCCTCCTCGATATTCAGTTCTCCAGAGCTGTTCTGGGCTATGTACTGTATTCTGCCGCTCCGCAACCCCTCCGCCACAGGTTCGATAACCCAGTCATCCGCGGGCACCGTGACCGCGACAACACTGTCAAAAAGGCTATCGTCACCAAGCGCGTCCAAAAGCCCGGCCTGCGTGACTGACATAAAAAACGCCCTTTTTACCGGCGTCCGTACCGTCAAATCCGCTTCCGCGTCAGGCGCCTCCGCTCCGTCCGGCACGAGCAGGCACTTCCTGCCATCATAGTCCGTAAGGAGTTTTGCTCCGCCGCCCAGCCTTTCAATGTTGAAATGCTCGGCGTACGCCACTTCCGCCCCGCCCGTCATCCTGCCGCTAACCGAAACGGCGCCTGCCCTGCCCTTGCCGCACGCGGCGCAAGCCAGCAACGCCGCCAGCCCGGCGCAAACAGCCAATTTGTTTGTTTTCATATTTTCTTTTTTCCTTGTAACCGGACGCCGGCGTCCGCCGCGCCTTTGATAATAATGTAAGCGCCTTGCCCGCCCGTGTAAACCCGCCGGCTCCGAAAGAGTTCGTCCGATTGCCGTTTGCTTCTTCCCTCTTACAATTGAGCGCGGTTATCCGTATCATGTAATAATGGACGATGATCAGCTTAAATGGCGCGAGATCGGACGGGAAGCGGCGTTTAAGACAAAGATTTTTACAGTAACGAACCGGACGTGCGTGTCGCCGCAGGGCGGAAACGAGACATTTACGGTGATAGAAACCAACGACTGGGTCGTAGTTGTTCCAGAACTTGAGGACGGGAAGGCGTTCTACATGGTGCGGCAATGGCGGCACGGCGCGGGCGAGATGAGCCTTGAGTTTCCGGGCGGCGTAATAGAAACGGGCGAGACGGCGCTTGACGGAGCGGAGCGGGAACTTAGGGAAGAGACCGGATGCGTCGCTGGAAAGATGACAAAACTCGGGGTGATGAGTCCGAATCCCGCGATAATGGCTAACCGTGTTCACTTTTTTTTGGCCGAGGACCTGCGGGTTGACGGCGATTTGCGTCCGGACAAGGACGAGTTTATCACTGCGGAGAGGGTGGACGCCGGCGAGGTAACGCGCGGAGCGGGGGCGCCGCCCTACATACATTCGCTGATGGCTACTGCACTCTGCCTGTACAACAGGCTGAAACAGCGTACAGCATGAAAACCGCGCCTCCCCAAGACCCGGACCCGCTCTTATGGCAGTTACTGTTGCAACTGGGACTCATCCTGCTGAACGCCGTATTCGCGTCGGCGGAAATCGCTCTAATATCGCTTAACGAAACAAAGCTCGAAAAACACGCAAAAGACGGCAACAGGAGCGCCAAGCGGCTGCTCCCGTTAATCAAACAGCCCGAAAAATTTCTTGCCGCAATACAGGCCGGCATCACGCTCGCCGGCTTCTTGGGCAGCGCGTTTGCTGCGGACAATTTTTCAAACAAACTTGCGGCGCTGCTCTCGTCCGCAAAATTCCCTATGTCCGAAGCCGCGCTAAAAAACATTTCCCTCGTGCTTATTACAATCGCGCTGTCGTTTATTACAATCGTTCTGGGCGAACTTGTGCCCAAGCGCGT
Organism: Spirochaetaceae bacterium; assembly: GCA_031255395.1. GTDB lineage: Bacteria > Spirochaetota > Spirochaetia > Treponematales > Breznakiellaceae > JAIRMY01. The sequence goes on from JAIRSQ010000136.1 coordinate 2,584, forward strand.
AGCGCTAAAAAAAGCGGAGCCGCTTGCCTATTTCATGTCGTCTTTCATCGTGATAATTTCAAAGGCCTTGCACCCCGTCGTGTGGCTTTTGAGCGCGGCAAGCAACGCTATCCTGTCCGCTATTGGCATAGACCCGAATGACGGTAGCGACGCGGTAACGGAAGAAGAAATATGCCTGCTCGTGGACGCGGGGAGCGAACAGGGCGTGATTGAGCAAAACGAAAAAGAAATAATCCACAATATTTTTAATTTTGATGACAGGAGCGCGTCGGATTTTATGACGCACAGGCTAGATGCGGCGCTGCTGTTCATGAAAGACGACGACAAGACATGGCGCGAAACCATTACCGGCAATCCGTACAACCACTATCCAGTCTGCGGCAACACGGTTGACGATATAGCGGGAGTCCTTTCGACACGCGATTACCTGTTGCTGGACGATCACACGCGTCCCAGCGTGATGAAAAACGCCGTGCACGAGGCGCAGTTTGTCCCCGAATCGCTTAAAGCCGACGTTCTTCTAAAAAAGATGAGAACCAGCCGCAACAGTTTCGCCCTTGTAATAGACGAGTACGGCGGATTTACCGGAATAATCACGCAGTACGACCTTTTGGGAGCGATAGTGGGCGATATTGACTCGGACGGCGTTGCGCTGATAGAAAAAACCGCCCGTCCCGGCGAATGGCTGGTGGACGGCAGCGCTCCGCTGGATAAAGTGTCCGCCGCTCTGGAAATAAAACTTCCGTCCGCCGAGTACGAAACATTCGCCGGTTTAGTGTTAGACATACTGGACAAGCTCCCTGAAGACGGAGAGCAGGCCGAAATCGAGTTTGCCGGCCTTGTAATAAAAATTCTGGAGGTAAAAGACCGCCGGCTTAAAAGCGCCCTTGTAACCAAGCCGGACGACCGTTGACAGGCAGCGGCGGATAGGGCGGGGAATGTTTTTGCGGCGTTTCCTAAGCCGAATCTGCCTCATGCAGCATGGAGCGGTGCCATTCCAAAAGCTCGTCATGGAGCGCGCTGTTCGAGCCTTCGATATCAGCCATCACGCGGAAAACCGGCTCTGTGCCCGATCCGCGCATCCAAAGCGAGGCGCGCTCCGCTCCGTCCTCGCCGTAAAACAGCACGCGAAGCCCGCCCCGCCCCGCCTCGCCGAAGTTTTTAACGCCGCTCCGTTCGACGCCGCCGTTATAAACGGCGGCGTTCCAGCCGCGTATGTTCCATTTGTCGCCAAGGCGTTTTTTTTGTTTTTCCCATTCCAGCAGGAATATCGTCTGGTACCGTTCTTTAAGGCGGGCGTGGTCGCCGCTTGAAATTTGCATACGGGCGTTTTCGGAATAGGCCGCGGTAGTGGTAAAGACCGGAAGGCTCGCCAGCGCGTCTGACAGCGTAAAATCGTCCCTGTAACGCTCCTCGCTGCCATTTCGCTCGAGCCATAGCTCGAAAAAGCCTTTTTTGCCGGGACGCGACCTTATACGCAGCATTTTTAACAGCGCCGTAACCGTTCCAAGCGGATCGCGCGCGGACGACGGGTGGATTATGCAGCCGCCTGCCGCACCCTCGCCCATGACGGGAGCGTTCCAGCCCTCCGCGCGGAGCCGCCGCCCGAGGCCGACAACGTTTGCCTCGCCGGTCTCAGCGCGAAAAACCTTCGCTCCGAACGCGCTCGCTATCCTGTCAACGCGCATCGAAGTCGCGTCGTTTACCGCGACCGCCGTTTTTTGCGACAGACTCGCGTCGATACGCTGCCTGTCCGTCCATACAAGCTGGCAAAGTTCGGCAAGACAGGCGAGCGCAAACACCTCTTGGGCTTCCAACGGGCGGACGCGACCCGAATTTTCGTCAAAAAACACGATATTTCCGCGATCCCCGTCGCAATCCGGCACATAACCCAGCGTAAAATCACTGTCGCGCCGCCTGAGTTCGCCTAAAAAATCACAACAAGGCGTAAGAGCTTCGCCTTCGGGCACTATTCGGTGGGCTATTTCGCCCGGCAAAGCGTTTATCGCGCGGAATTTTAGGGATAAATCTTTAAAAAAGTCAGAATCGATGCAGCGCGTCCGCGCCGAGCCGTTAAAATCCGCTACTATTCCGAGCGGCGCGGCCTGTAACCCCCGTTTCAGTTCCGTCATTACAGCCTGTTGTCCGCCCGTTACGGCCCCGGCGTTAAAGGCAGAGTATGCGGCAAGAGCCGCTGCCTTACGCGTCGGCGCGCTGTTCAGCGCGCCGTCAAGGACGGCTGCCTCTACTCTGTCCCGCTCCGCGAGCATGAGGCGGCTTTCTTTTTCCGAAGAGCAAAGCGAATGGAATTTTTTCTCCAGCTTTGCCGCGTCCGCTCCGTCCAGCACGCCGCCGTCCGTAAGGCCGAATTTTAAGCCGTTGTAGCCGATAGGATTGTGGCTTGCTGATATGTAGATAAAGCCGTCAGCGCTTCCGGCAAGGCCGGAGGCACTGGCATAAGCCATTATCTCTGGCGCGGCCGTTATTCCGCAAAAAATCGCCTCCGCGCCCTTCGACAACAACGTTTTTACAACCGTTCGCGCTATAGTCTCTCCGGTCGGGCGCGTGTCATACCCCACTATCACGCGCGCCGCGCCGTTAGCGCTCTTCGCGCGGACAAAGTCAGCAAAAACGGACGCGGCGGCAGACGCAATAAAGGCATGGCGTTCAGAGATTCTTTGCGAGCGGCTTTCCGCCCCGCCGTCCTCCGCAAAAATGTCGCGCCAGCCGGACGCCGAAATTATCAACGACGTTTTGCTATACCTTTGCCTTTAAATTTTTCGTTATGCAACGGCCTAAAACAAGCCGTCATCGTCGCCCGCGCCAAAGGCTTTTCCGGCAGAAGCGGACTCACCGGCGGTGTTCTGCCGCTTGTCCGCCGCGATCGGTGGACGCTTTGAGACGGCAGTCGCTTCTTTCGCCGATTTTGCGGCGTCCGGCTTTTCGGCGTCCAGTTTCGTGGCGTCCGATTTTTCGGTGCCTGGCTTTACCGTTTCAGACTTTGTTTCGGCGGCGGTCGCTATCGCCGATTTCGCGGTGTCAGGCTTCTCGGCGTCCGGTTTTGCGCCGGCGGCGGCCGTTCCGTTATCGGTTTTGTCCGGGAACATTATTTTTCTGACGCTTGCCTCTATTTCCGATGAAATATCGAGATTAGTTTCAAGGAATTCCTTAGCGTTTTCCCTTCCCTGGCCGACTTTTTCCTCGCCGTACGAGAACCACGAGCCTTTTTTTTCGATTATCCCGTATTTGACGGCAGCATCCAGCAGGCTGCCGACCGCGGAGATACCCTTGCCAAACATGATTTCCATTTCCGCCTTGCGGAAAGGCGGGGCTATCTTGTTTTTTACCACCTTTACCTTGACGCGGTTGCCTATCGCGTCCGCGTCGGCGCTTTTTTCAATAGTTTCCTGCTTGCGCACGTCGAGCCGCACCGAGGCGTAGAATTTGAGAGCGTTCCCGCCCGTCGTGGTCTCAGGGTTGCCGAACATTACGCCTATCTTCATGCGTATCTGGTTTATGAATATCAGCACGGTGCGCGATTTTCCGATTATAGCGGTAAGTTTCCGCAAGGCCTGACTCATAAGGCGCGCCTGAAGGCCGACATGCGCGTCGCCCATGTCGCCTTCAATTTCGGCCTGAGGAGTAAGCGCCGCGACAGAGTCGACGACAATCACGTCTATCGCGCCGGAACGCACCAGGCTTTCCGCTATTTCCAGCGCCTGTTCGCCGGAATCGGGCTGAGAAACCTCAAGATTGTCGATGTCGACGCCCAAATTCTTGGCGTAAATGGGATCGAGCGCGTGTTCCGCGTCTATAAAAGCGCAGATGCCGCCCATCTTCTGCGCTTCCGCGACTACGTGAAGCGCAAGCGTCGTCTTGCCGGACGATTCCGGTCCGAAAATCTCGATGATGCGTCCGCGTGGATACCCGCCGATACCAAGCGCCTCGTCAAGCAGGATAGAGCCTGACGGGATCGTTTCTATGCCCGCCGCGTTCGCGTGAGCGCCCAGCTTTATCAGCGCGCCGGAACCAAACTGTTTTTCTATCTGGAGCCTGACCGCCTCAAGCGCCTTCCGCTTGTCTTCGCTGTTCGCCCTGCTGTCCGCCATCGTTTTTGGCGTCGTTGCTTTTGCCATAATAACCCTCTGTAAAATGTTAGCCCGCGCCGTTTAATTCGGCGGCAGGCCGTTCATCGCTTTTCCAAATTCTTCGACTATTCGCCGCTTTAGTTCCGCGATACGGCCGTCTACGCTGGCTCCCGCAGCGTTTTTGTGGCCGCCGCCGCCAAAGACGGCGGCGATTTTCGCCACATCGATGCTGTTCCGCGAGCGCAGACCTATCGCGCACTGTTCCGACGCGCTTTGCCGCATCACCGCGACCGCCTCGACGCCGCCTATCGACATCAAAAGCTGGTAAAGCGCGTCCGAATCTCTGTTTTTAACGCCGTATTTTTCCGTTTCCGCAAGCTCCTCGCTGGATACCAGCAGTTTTCCGTCAAAATAACTTTCGGTCCGGTTTAGGACCACTCCCATAAGGAGGCGCGAAGCCAGCGTCTTGCCGCCGTTTATCTGGTAAAAAGCCTCTTTTGGGCTGGCCCCCGCCGCGGCAAACTCTGCGGCCAGGCTAAAAACGGTCTCGCCGTTACCGTCAACATGGCGGAAGAAGCCGGTATCCGCGCAAAGCCCCAGCAACATCAGTGCCGCCTCGTCCTTGTCTATCTCCAGCGACAGCGCCTTGAATAGCGAAAAAACTAATACCGTGGCGGACGGCGCGTCCGGCCTTATGTAGGAGCAGGCCGCTTCGGCGCGCTCGTCGTTCCTAGCGACCTCGTGGTGGTCTATGATTGCCAGCGGCAATCCTCTAAGCGCCCTGCCGACCTTGCCGGCGCGTTTTGGCTCAGAACAGTCAACAATGATAGCCGCAGCGCCCGCCCGGTCAGAACCGCTTGTTTTGTCCAAAAACAGGTCCTCGTACGGAACCACCTCGGCCTTGCGGAACGGCCCCGATGAACGGAGCAACGCCGTCTTTCCAAGACGGCGCAACAGGGACGCGACGGCAAGCTCGCTCCCGATGCAGTCGGCATCCGGCTCCTCGTGACCCGCGATTATGAATTTGTCATGCTCTCTGATAAACGCCAGCAAATCCGCGGGCGGAACAAACGATTCGACCATAGCATCCTTCTAAAACCGCCGCGCCCGCTGGGACGCGACGGTTCATTGTCGCGCAGTTACGGCTTTTCGTTAAGGCCGCTTTCAAAATGACGACTACGCGCCGTCCGCAAAAGCGTCCGCCCTGCCCCGCCTGAACGCCGCTTAATGGACGATGGTTATTTCTTCGACGCCGTTAAAATTGTCGTCAAGGTTGACGCCGGGCGAAACGTTACCCCACGTCGCGTGATTGTAACCCTGAACATAGAGCCTTACATGGTCGGTTTTGCCGTCTTTGTAGTATATGGACATATACGGCATGACTCTGCCATCCCGGAGCTTGACAATCTCGCCCTTGAGCGGCTCTTTCGTGTCGACGTTGCGGGTAAACCATTCCAGCGGCAGGTAAACTTTTTCCGTCCCCATGAAGTTTTTGCGGTACTCGGCGATATACCCTTTGGAATGCGAGTAAATCTTTAGGACGGGCACCTGTAGGACATAAAACCCGGAGTTTTTGACCGGACTCGCGTCCTCCTGCGCGAACGCCGGTAACGCTCCGCCGCCTGCGAGCGCCAATACGGCAAGCAGGCATATAAAACCGGTTCTTTTCATATAGGTCTCCTTGCGAACATAGTTCATTCCGTAATTATACACGCCGCCCCCGTCGTCCGCAAGCGGGCTAACGCTCCCTTGGTTAAAATACGGGGGATTACATCTATTGTCCTCATCATTTAATCTTAATAAAAGAAAACGGAGCGAATATGGAAAATCCGGCCAATCGAATAAAAGAGTTAATTGAACGCTACCCGCGCCTTGCGGAGTGCGAAGACTCGGTTTACAAGGCTTATAAGACACTGGAAGCGTCCTACGAGGCGGGCGGAAAACTGCTTATAGCGGGGAACGGCGGCAGTTCCGCGGACGCCGACCACATCACGGGCGAACTTATGAAAGGTTTCGTGAAAAAACGTCCGCCTTCCGACGAGTTTTACATGACGCTGAGCAAAATCGCGGACGCGGAGACGGCGGCTTACATCGCGCAAAACTTGCAGTGCGGCCTTCCGGCGATAAATCTGGCGAATCATAGCGCGCTGATAACGGCTTCGATAAACGACATTGACGGAAAAATCATCTACGCGCAGCAGGTCTACGCTTACGGGACGGCCGGCGACGCGTTTCTCGGCATATCGACATCCGGCAATTCGGAAAACGTCTGCCTTGCGATGCTCACGGCAAAGGCGAGGGGGCTAAAAACCATAGCGCTGACCGGAGTTTCGGGCGGCAGGGCGGCAAAAATCGCGGACGTCGCGATAAAAGCGCCGGAAACGGAAACTTACAAGGCACAGGAACTGCATCTGCCCGTGTACCACTGCATCTGTCTGATGCTGGAGGAGAGATTCTTTTGATTAAAGCGGTAATAATGGCGGGCGGGAAGGGGACGCGGGTAGCCTCCGTCGCTCCCGGCATCCCAAAACCTATGATACCGGTGGACGGCAAACCGGCTCTGGAGCGGCAGATAGAATGCCTTGTAAAAAATGACGTTTCCGAAATCATCATCGTTACGGGACATTTGGGCCATGTGATAAAAAATTATTTTTCGGACGGAAAGAAGTTTGGCTGCGATATAACATTTTACGAGGAAGAGACACCGCTCGGTTCGGGCGGGGCATTGTACGAGATACAGGACAGGCTGAGCGATGATTTTCTGCTTATAAACGGGGACGTGATTTTTGACATGGATATCGGGCGGTTTATCGCGTTTTACCGGAAGCGCGGGGCGGAGGCGGCGCTTGCCGTGCATCCGAACAGCCACCCGTTTGACAGCGCCCTTGTGGAAACGGACGGCGACGGGCGCGTTACGGCCTGGCTCAACAAGGAAGACCCGCGCGGGTATTACAGGAACCAAGTGAACGCGGGCATCCATATCCTTTCAAAGCGACTGACGGAAATAACGCCGCGGGGCGGCCAAAAAGTTGATCTTGACAGGGACATTCTTAAGCCCGCCATCGCGCGGGGACGGGTATTCGCGTACCGCACGCCCGAATATATCAAGGATATGGGGACGCCTGAGCGCCTGCTCCAAGCCGAGGCGGACGTTAGGAGCGGCCTTGTGCGGAGAAAAAATCTGGCAGAGAGGCAGCGGGCGGTATTTTTAGACCGGGACGGCACGATCACGCGGCTTGACGGTTTTGTTACGAAGCCTGAACAACTGGTTCTTGCCGACCGCGCGGCGGACGCGATAAGGCTGATAAACGGGAGCGGCGCTCTAGCCATCGTGATAACCAACCAGCCCGTGATAGCGCGGGGCGAATGCACGGTAGAGGAACTGGACGAGATTCACCGCAGGATGGAAACCCTGCTGGGCGCTGAGGGCGCTTATGTTGACGACATTTTTTACTGCCCGCACCACCCGGACAAGGGCTTTGCCGGAGAGCGTCCCGAATACAAGACCGACTGCGTCTGCCGCAAACCCAAGCCGGGGATGATACTTGCGGCGGCAGCCAAGTATAACATCGACCTTTCGCGCTCCTGCATGATTGGCGATAGCCGCAAGGATGCCCAGGCGGGCATCGCGGCAGGCTGCGCTTCCGCGCTGACAAGGGCGTTCACTGGCGGCGGAACCGAGACCGTTGACGGCAGGGATATTCCCGTTTTTGCCAGCCTGTACGACTTTGCCTTAACCTGGCACTAACGAATCGCTCTTTATTGACACGAGGCAGTTCGCGGGGCTGGCAATCGCCTATTTTATCCTGCAAGCCCAAAACAGTTTGACAACGATATACAGGAACTCTTATTATTTATTAAAAGAAGATGAAATTTATAGAAATTAAAAGCCATCATCCATACGCTCTAATTACCATAATTTTTTGGGCAATGGCGTTTATTTTTACAAGAATAGCGCTAAAGTGTCTTTCGGCATTTTCACTTGGTTTCTTACGGTACTTTGTTGCGGCATTTTTCTTAGTGATTATTGCCGTATTCTTGAAAATAAAAATTCCGAATAAAAAAGACATGAAATGGTTTTTATTATCGGGGTTATCCGGCTTTTCTTTATACGTGATAACGTTCAATAAAGGCTGTGAAACGGTCTCTGCGTCGACAAGCAGCATAATAATCGCGACAACGCCGGTTATAACGGCTTTATTGGCAAGGATAATTTATAAAGAAAAGATAAAATATTTCCAATATCTGGCAATAGTAATTGAATTTGTCGGCGTGGCAGTATTAACAATGGAAAACGGAGCGTTTTCTTTAAATGCTGGAATTATTTGGCTTCTATTGTCCGCGTTTTTACTGAGTTTGTATAATATTCTGCAACGAAAATTAACAAAAAAATATACGGCGTTACAAACAACAATATACAGTATTTTTATCGGGGAAGTCTTTTTGCTTGTATTTTTACCGTCGGCAATCAATGAAATAAAGCATGTGCCCCCAATGCAATTTTTCTATATTGCGTTTCTTGGCATATTCTCCAGCGCAATAGCCTATATTTCATGGGCAAAAGCAATTTCAAAATCGCCAAAAACATC
>JAIRSQ010000197.1 GCA_031255395.1 Spirochaetaceae bacterium
GCCCGTATGTGAATGCCCATTTGGGATGTTTTTACAATATTATTCAGGCTGTCGGGATTTTTTTCGTCGATTAGCTGGACAATCGGGAAGCGCGGATCGGCCGGATTAACGTCAACGACCTGCCCTTTTGCGCCGTTGGAAAGCCGCACAAACTGGCCTATCGGGTAAATTGAAAGCGAAAAAACAAGTGCCCTTATTGCGGTGTCATCGTAATGCTTCCCTTCGTTTCGCAGCAGGTCAGTGATGCCCTCGTGAGCGCCGCGGGCGTCTTTGTGGGGGCGTCTGGAAGTTATCGCTTCGTAGGAGCAGGCGACGGCAATGATTTTTCCGTACAACCCTATGCTGTCTCCGGTCAGCCTGTACGGGTAGCCGGAACCGTTCAAACGCTCGTGGTGCTCAAGCGCAGCGGCATTTACCGCCATCGGAAAATCGAGAGATTTAAGCAGTTCAAAACCCAGTATAGGATGACGCTTCAGGGTTTTTCGTTCATCCGCGGAAAGTTCCGCCTTGCTTAGAATTATGTGCGGAGGCAGCTTTAACATCCCGACTTCATGGAGCAGGGCGGCCGCGCCAAGTTCGATGATGCGGTGCGCGGGCAACTTTAGGTATGTCCCGATTATAATCGAAATTACAGTCGATTTGACGGCATGGGTAACAAGAAAATCCGAGTCGGCATCGGCGTACATATCTTTTTGAACTTGAAGCAGGAAACGGCGGTTCAGCTTTATCTCTTCGCAGACGCTCCTCATTTTTTCCGCGACAATGGCATAGTCGATGCGGATATTCTTGGACACGCGCATAAAAATATCGGCTGTAAAATTCTGAAAATCCAGATAAAAAGCTTTAGCGTCAGCAAGTTTGGCGGCGTCATTATGCGGAGCAAAATCGTCCTTTTTGTTCCGGGTACTGCCGTCCTGATAACTTTCCTGCGGCTCGCCGTCGCTGTTTACCGTGTCGAATTTCCATTCCTTTAGGATCGTCTTAAATTCGGCGGTAAACGGCATCTCCGGGCAGGTTAAAATAAAACCGTCGTCTATGTATAAAGGCGCTGAAAAATAATAACCAGCCGGAATATCGTCAACAGAAAAAGGTTTCATTGCCATTAAGAAGCTTGCGCTTCTTCTTCAACAACTTCTTCCTGTAAATCGCGCAGCGTTTTTGTATTTTGTATCAGGCTGTAGTATATGTTTTCACGGATGATTCTTACCGCTTCCTGCAACTGCACGTCGTACTCCAAATCGTATACCGGAGCGATGACCGTGCGGTTTTCCTCGTCGCGGATAAGGCGGCGCAACAATGAAAAATCCAGCCCGTATTCATCATGCAACTGGCGGGCAAAACCGTCGACCACGCCGGGAGCGGCGTTTTTGTTGTTTTCGACAAATTGAGGAATCGCCTTAGAGGTTAAAAGTTTGTTGAGTTGTTCGGAATCCTCGCCGGAAAATTTCGGGAACAGCACTTCGCTGTCGGGCGGGATGCCAATTTTATCAATATTCACATCGCTCGGCGTGTAGTAACGCGCCGTTGTTATCTTGAAACCGGAATTTCGCAACGGGTACACCTGCTGAACGGATCCCTTGCCGAAAGATTTTTCGCCCACAAGGTACGCTCGCCCGTGATCCTTGAGCGCTCCCGCCACTATCTCGGACGCTGACGCGGAGCCGTGGTTTATAAGCGTGATAATAGGGACGTTTTCCGGCACAACAGGATTCCCTGCCGCGTTATACACCGAATTTTGCTTTGCGATACGGGATTTTACCGATACTATAGTTCCGCTCTTTAAAAAAAGATTGCTTACGCTAACAGCCGTGCTAAGAAGCCCGCCGTAATTGTTTCGCAAATCAAGAATTAACGATTTGTATCCGTTAAGTTTGAAAAATTCAATCGCCTGACGCGCCCTTTCCGCCGTTACGTTGCTAAAACTGATCAGGCGAAGGTATCCAATATCGCCTATCATCGCGTATTTCACCGTTGGCACTTCGATAACGGCCCTTGTAAGGGTTACCGGAAACTCAAGTTCCTTTCCGCGGCGGACAGTGATGTCCACTTTGTCTCCAGCGGGACCCTTGAGCCGCGCAAGCACTTCGTCCATCGTAAGGTCGGCGGTGCTTTCCGTTCCTATTTTGATAATGTAATCGCCCGGCTGCAATCCGGCCTTCCAGCCCGGACTGTCTTCTATCGGCGACGCGATCTCGATGAAATTCGGTTTTCCTCCGGAAATGTAAAGTCCGACTCCGCCGTAACTGCCTTTAATAACGTTTTGATCCAGTTCCGCCATGTCTTTTTCTTTTAGAAACGCCGAATACGGATCATCCAGCGCGTCGAACATTCCGTTCATTGCGCCTTCATAAAGGGTCTGCGGGTCGACCTCTTCAACATAATTTTGCTGAATAAAATCAAAAACTATCTGAATTATCGATTTGTACTGCGATACAGGCTGTTCCTTCTGCGAAGCGGACTGCGCCTCCGCCGTTGGGACGGAAACGCTGACAATAAAAAAGCAAACGGCGACAGTTAAAACGGACCATGAAATTAAAGACGGCGTTTTACTCAGGCGGGACAGCCGTCTCTGCAGCCCGCGGACAAGCTGGATCATGGCAATCATTATCGACAATTGCGCTATCATAGTCAATACAGCGTTTACGGCGGTCATACTGCCCTCAATAATTCGCGGGGCTTTGAGCCTTGGGCGGGGCCCACAACGCCGCGATGCTCCATCTCTTCAACAAGGCGGGCGGCGCGGTTGTAACCGATTTTAAGGCGGCGCTGAATATAGCTCGCGCTTGCCTTGCCCTGCTGAACCACAATTTCCATAGCCTTGTCATACAGAGGATCATCGCCTTCCTCGTAAACATTTCTGTCGGCGTCCTCGTCGTCTTCAAAAAATATTTCTTCGTCAATGTAATCCGGCTCGCCCAGCGTTTTTACATGGGCAACGACCGCCTCCACCTCTTCTTCGGAAACGAAGGCGCCCTGCATCCTTACGGGGAACGGATCGACTATGCCGGAGTACAGCATATCGCCCTTACCCAAAAGTTTTTCGGCGCCGGGCGTGTCTATGATGATGCGGCTATCCATCATGCTGGCAACCATGAACGCGATCCGGCTGGGGATGTTTGACTTTATCAATCCCGTGATCACATCAATTGCCGGGCGCTGGGTTGCTAGCACAAGGTGGATGCCGACAGCGCGGCTCATAGCGGCAAGACGCGCCACCGTCGATTCAAGCTCCTTGCCGGTGGTGGCCATAAGGTCGGCAAACTCATCTATCACTATGACAATATACGGTATATGCTCGGC
>JAIRSQ010000206.1 GCA_031255395.1 Spirochaetaceae bacterium
ATAAAGCGTAAAAACGCGCGTGTGTTGACATAATAACATTTATTCGCTATATTCGCTTTTAGGTTTGCGGGCGGACCTTAGGCTTGATGGAAACCGATGTTTCTGAGCAACACATTCAAAAAGCATCAAAGCAGGAGGATAAAAATGAAAAGGCTGATCCTTATGGTCGGTATTGCGCTTTTTTATACAACACTGAATTTTGCCGAAGAATTTTCGGGCGAATACAAGGGAAAAGCGGTGGAGAATCTTGTTTCCGCTGTAAGGACGGCAAAACCAGGCGATTATATTCTGTTGCCTTCCGGGAAAAAGTATGTGCTGACCAAAGAAGAAATCGCTATTGCTAAAGGCGAATTTGATTATGAAGACTTGTCCGAAGTGGCGACGAAAGTTGAACAAGACGGAACTGGGAGCAAAACCATATCTCAGGCGCATACCGCGTATGTGTATCCTGACGGGGGGCAGGCCACACGCATATTAAAAACTAGTATTTCACTCACTGCGTTTTTGCGGCATATACAGGAAACGTATTTTCTTGCGCAATACATTGATTTAGCGGGATCGGCACATGGGTATATAAATATTGATCCGCCGGATTTCTCGGTTTTTCGCGCAAACGTTCAGCACGAAACAGTTTCGGACGGCATTGAGGAAATGCAGTCTCTCAGCATAACTGTTTATAATTACGACGGCGAAAATATACATATGAAATACTGCTCAAAACCGAATATGATTTGGGGAAGCGTTTCGGAAAAAGGCGCGTACAAACCGGTCGGCAAATTCCGTCGAATAGAATTTGACGTTGAATAAGGAGCGTATAAATGAAAAATGTTTTTTGCGGTTTTGCGATTTTTGTTATGATGCTGGGCAATAATATACTTGTTGCGGAGGACAACGATGTTCCGTATTTGTTGGACGGAGATATAGCCTTGTTAGAATTGATTCTTCCCTACGATACAGCCGATGTTTTGTGGGAAAATGCGCAGAACGCCGCGGCTAAAACGAAAGGGACTGTTGAAAGGAATGAGATTTCCAGTCTTAACACCCCGCGAACAATTTACCATTTGCTGATTCTTGACAGGCGCCGCTGTTCGTTGAATGCCGATATTGGCAATATAAAAAACAGCAAACTTTTGTATAAATTTAAACACGGCGCAAACGGCTACCTTATTGCCGTGTATACGTCCCCGGAAGGAGGGCCGGTGTTTCCGCAGTTACCAGATAGATCAAATATCCTTGTGGATTTGCTAACAGCCCGTAAAGACACAATTAAGGAATATATAAATTCGAGTTCCTTCAGGCAATTTGTGACAAACCGAAGAATACGCTTACAAATACAAAGAGCCCTGGACGCCAGTTTGTCAAAATAAGGGATATAAGGATAAGAGGTAAAGGATAAAGTATAAGATAGGGCGGTTGTTAGTCGGGCTTTTGCGCGTGTCTTTATGAGTGAGGGCGGGCGGGAAGGCTGGCGAGTGAATGAGTAATGAGCAAGCTGTCAGTCGCGTATGCATAACGCCCCTTTCGGAGTGAAGGCAGAACCCGAAAGCCGTTTTCGGTATACTACCGCGGAGCGGACGTGAAACCCACTGGTGGGTAGAAAAAAAAATGGAAGTATGGCAAAATTGCTATAATTTATATAATTTCACAAGGAGTAAGGATGTGAAAAAAACAATACGTATAGTTTACGGAATTGCGGCGCTGGCGTGTATTTTGCTTGCCGGCTGTAAGAGCGGGTCCGACACGATCAAGATAGGCGGTGTTTTTCCGCTGTCTGGAAATGTCGCGGTTTACGGGGTCGAGGCGCGGAACGGCGTAGAGTTGGCGATTGAAGAAATCAACGCGGCTGGCGGCGTGAATGGCAAGAAATTCGAGCTTATTTCCGAGGATGACGAGGGAAAACCCGATATATCCGTCAACGCCTACAACAAGCTGACCGCGAGGGACAATGTAAAGATAGTCATAGGCAGTCTGACTTCCGGGTGTACGATAGCCATAACGTCCAAGGCTCAGGCGCAGGGCGTGGTTCTTGTAGCGCCCGCAGCCACGGCGGAAGACGTTACCAGTGCGGGGGATTTCATATTCCGCGCTTGCTTCATCGATCCATTTCAGGGAACTGTCGGCGGGCTCTTTGCCGCGAATGACCTCGGCACGAGTCGGGCGGCGGTACTTTACGACAATGGGAACGATTACTCGGTAGGCTTAAAAGACAACTTTGTCCTGGCGTTCCAGATGCGGGGCGGCGAGATAGTGGCAAATGAATCGTACACAACGGGCGATGTTGACTTTAACGCCCAAATAACGAAGATAAAGGCCGCGTCTCCCGATATAGTGTATCTGCCCGATTACTACAACACAGTTTCCCTGGTAGCGAAGCAACTCCGCGCCCAGGGTGTGGATACCCCGATAGTAGGCGCCGACGGATGGGACGGCCTTACCGAGAATGCCGGTGACGAAGTCTTGAACGGCTACTACTCGAACCACTACGCTTCGGACTCGACCGATTCCAAGGTGCAGAACTTTGTAGCAGCGTACAACGCGAAATTCGGCAGCATTCCCGTATCGTTTGCCGCTCTTGGATACGATTCGATGTATCTTATCAAGGACGCGATAGTTGCCGCCGGTTCGGATGACCCGGCAAAAGTAAAGGACGCGCTTGCGGCAATCAACGGAAGCTATGTTACCGGCAACCTTTCATTCGATGCCAAGCATAATCCTGTTAAATCGGCGGTCATCGTCGAAATAGTCAAGCAGGACGGCAAACTCACTACAGTTTACAAAACGACAGTTGACCCGTAAATGTATTCACGTTGGGGCGGCTCTCCAGCCGCCCCAATCGCTGTCGCGAATTTTCCCGGATTTATCATGAGCAAGAATCATAACACATTAACGGCCGCCGCGATGACGGCTGATATGCGGTGCGGAAAATCCGGCGATGTCCGCATCAATGAGCTGGTCGATACACTGTTAAAGAGCTATGACGAAATAGAGGACACTATCAAAGTTGACTCGATTTACCAGCTTAACCGCTCGTTGCTGATAGAAGCCATCGAAAAACTCAGGCAACTTATTTTTCCCGGTTATTTTGTAAAAAAATACATCACAAAGAATTTTATAGAGTACCAGACCGGCACAATTGTCGAAGAAATTTTTTTTGATTTGACAAAGCAGATAGCGATAGCACTGTGCCACCGCAAGGACGGCTCGCCCTGCCATGATGCGGCGCTTGAACAGGCCGAAGAACTGGTATACGTGTTTTTATCGAAACTTCCCAAAATCAGAAAGTATCTGGCGCTGGACGTGGACGCGGCGTTTGACGGCGACCCGGCAGCGCACAGCAAGGACGAGGTAATATCGTCATACCCCGGCATCTACGCGATAATGGTCTACCGGCTGGCGCACGAGCTGTATCTGCTGAACGTTCCACTGATACCGCGTGTCATGACAGAGTACGCGCACAACGTCACCGGCATCGACATCCATCCCGGAGCGACAATAGGCAAACGGTTTTTCATCGACCACGGTACAGGCGTCGTAATCGGCGAGACAACAGTGATAGGCAGCAACGTAAAGGTATATCAGGGCGTTACGCTGGGCGGACTTTCCACACGAGGCGGCCAGTCGCTTAGCGGGCAAAAACGCCACCCCACGATAGAGGACGACGTTACGATATATTCCGGCGCGTCGATTCTGGGCGGCATGACAGTGATAGG
>JAIRSQ010000013.1 GCA_031255395.1 Spirochaetaceae bacterium
ACCGAGACTTCTTTTGGTTCTTACGACTTTTTGATTTCGCTAGCGCCGCTGGATGGGAACATTAGGACGGACAAGCCTGTAATCGTGGTAAACTCGTTTCTTAGCGACGAGGATCATGAACGCATAAGGGCGATGATCGACCGGCTCGCGTTCGTAAAGCGGACGGCCTGCGCCCCCGCGACCCGCGACCCATTGTCGGATCGTATAGCGCGGACGATAGCGTTGCTGGACGGCGCGATGGAACTGCTCGACGGCTTTAGACGGATAAACATCAACCCGGATTACGGCTTTAACGAACTTGTGGCGATTATAGCCCACACCTTTGGTTCCGGGGCTGAGGGGGCGCATATACTGGAAAAGGCGCTTATCGAGCGGGAAGCGGTCTCGTCCCAGGTGCTGGAGCGCCTGTCGATAGTGTTGCTCCACGCTCGCAGTAACGGCACGAAGCAGCCTGTAATCGCGTTGCTCGTGCCTGAGGGGGGTGTCTTTCGAGACAGATATTTTCGCGGGGCGAAGGCTTGCGTCGTCATGTTGATGCCCTGTAATGCCGCCGATGTGGGGGAAATCTTCGGTATGATAAGCGGCGCTCTGGTCGATGATCGTGACTTTCTGAGCGCGGTTCAGGCCGGGGATGTGGATAGCGTTCGGCCTATGCTGGAAGGCGAAATATCGGAATACATTGTGCGGTTTTGTAAAGAAACATTGAGGAATTAAGGCCCGGAATGGGTTTTAAAATAAATTTTACGGAGGATTTTTATGGCAAATGAAATGCTGAAATTGGAAAACATCATTGTTAATCTGCCCAAGGAGACGAGCGACGAGGCGATTACCCGTTGCGGCAGGATGCTGGTGGACGGTGGTTATGCGGAAAGAGGATATGTCGAAGGCATGTTGGCGCGGGACCATTCGTTTAGTTGCGGTATCGGGAACCTTATCGCGATTCCGCACGGCGAAAAAGAGTATAAAAGGTTTGTCAAAAAAGCGGGACTGGTGGTTCTGACTTACATGGACGCGATAGATTGGCATGGCAAGCCTGTTAATCTGGTGATCGGCATTGCGGCGCAGGGCGAGGAACACCTCGACATACTGGGAAACATCACCGATAACATTGATACCGAAAAGGATGTTCTCGATTTGATCGGCCAAAAAAGCCGTGAAGCGATATACAAGATGTTCAATGGCGAAGGAGCTGGGGCATGAACGCCCGGAAAGCGGTTCATTTCGGCGCGGGCAACATCGGGCGGGGCTTTATCGGCGAGGTTCTGTTTAGGAACGGTTTTCACATCGACTTTGTTGACATCAGCGACACCGTTATAGACGCGCTGCACAGCAGGGGCGGCTATGAAATTGAGTTTGCCGGCAAGACGCGGGAAACTCTCGCCGTGAGCAATGTTGACGGCATAAACAGCAAGACTGACAGCGGCAAGGTTGTCGAGGCGATAGTCCAAGCCGACCTTGTAACAACGGCGATAGGGCCTAACGTGCTGCCGTTCATAGCGGAGCTGATAGCGCGTGGGCTGGAAGCTCGCGGCAAACAGAGACCGGACGCGCCGCTCGATGTAATTGCCTGTGAAAACATGATAGGCGGTAGCGAATTCTTGGCTGCCGAAGTCCAAAAGCATCTTTCTGACGGGTCTCGTGGTTACGTGCGGGACTTTGTAGGCTTTCCTAACGCCGCCGTTGACCGTATCGTTCCGGCACAGCATCACGATGACCCGCTCGCCGTCAGCGTCGAGCCTTACAAGGAGTGGATTATCGCGGAAAATGGCCGCAAGGCCCTTGCCGTAAAGCTGGACGGCGTAAGCTATGCCGACGACTTGGAGCCGTACATCGAGCGCAAGCTGTTTTCGGTGAACACGGGTCATGCGACTGTCGCGTTTTCGGGCGCGAGGGCGGGTTACAAGACGATTGACGAGGCTATTTCCGATGCGGTGATACTGGACCGGCTGCGCCGTGTTCTGCGCGAGACGGGAAGCTTGGTTGTCGCAAAGTGGGGTTTTGACGGCGAGGCGCATAACGCCTATATCGAAAAGATAATTGGCCGTTTCGAAAATCCCAACAATCCCGACACATGCGCCCGCGTTGCGCGTCAGCCGATACGGAAGCTGGGCAAAGACGAGCGTTTCATCCGTCCGATTCGCGAGCTAAAAGAACGCTCGATGCCGTACCCGGCGTTGCTGGAGACTGCGGCACTCGTGCTCGCTCACGATGACCCGGAAGACGCGGAAAGCGTGAAACTGCGCTCGATGCTCAACGGCCGTAACGCAAACGAGGCGCGGCAAGTGATAGCGGATATCACGGGGCTTTCTGACGGCTCGCTCGTCGACCAGATAACGGGTGCCTACGTTAAGCTCTGAACGTCAGTTCGAAGCGCTAGAACGGGATGGCTGGGGGCCTGGGGGAGAGGTGGAGGTTTTGACTACCGTGTCAGTTCCTCCTTCCGTGCCAAAGGCTACGCCTTTGGACCCCCTCCCTTCCCCAAATAAAAAAGTTTTGTATGGAGGATAAAAATGGAAGTATTGAAGGGAAAAGGCGCGAGCGGCGGAGTCGCGATCGGCCGCATGGAGTTTTTTGAGCGTGTACGGTTTGAGGCCGAACGCAAGTCGGTAAAGAATGTGGAGGCGGAACTTGAGCGGTTTGCGGATGCCTGCGAAAAGGCGAAGGAACAGTTAGATTTCCTTGTTTCCAAAACTGCCGCCAGACTGGGCAAGAAGAATGCGGAACTGTTCGGCGTACACAAGATGATGCTTGAGGACGAGGATTTTCTTGACGCGGTGAATGGCCTGATAAAAGATGACGCTGTCTGCGCCGAATATGCGGTGGTGGAAATAGGCAAACAGTTTGCCGCCGATTTTGAGCAGATCGATGACGAGTATATGCGCGCGCGCGCCGCCGACGTGTTGGACGTGTCCGGCAGGGTGCTGGGTATACTTAGCGGCATCCAGCGTAGCGACAGCCTCGGTCAGGAGCCGGTGATTCTGGCAGCGGACGACTTTAGTCCCAGCGAAACAGCCCAGTTTGACCGCAGTATGGTGCTGGGGCTGGCAACCCAGGCGGGGTCGTCAAACTCCCATACCTCGATTTTTGCCCGCACGATGGGTATTCCTGCCGTTATCGGGCTTGGCCCAACCCTCTCGCCGAGTCTGGCGCACAATCTTGCGGCACTGGACGGCGATACCGGACTGCTCCACATTGATCCCGAACCGGAGGTTTTAAAGGACTTGAAAGAAAAACAGGCCAAATTACAGATCGAAGTGCAGGCTCTGGAACGTTTCCGGGGTATGCCGACTCTTACAAAAAGTGGCAAAAAAATAAAACTGTACGCCAACATCGGCTCGGTTGCGGATGCGGATGCCGCCGTGCTTGGGGATGCCGAAGGTGTCGGGCTTTTCCGT
>JAIRSQ010000023.1 GCA_031255395.1 Spirochaetaceae bacterium
ATGACCGGGCGCGTCGTATCTGGAACGCGCAACGTTTTTACCGTAAAAACAGAAGAGCCCGCTGTCCGCGAATGCCGCATAAAGGGCAAGGTGCTGAAAAGCGCGAGCCGATATTACAATCCGCTCGCGCCGGGCGACCGCGTAGAATTCGACGCGGCCTCCGGCCTCATACTGTCCGCCGAGCCGAGGCGGAACGCATTTACCCGCTTTAACACAAAGGGCAATGCGCCGCAAATCATCGCGGCAAATGTCGATGCGATACTCTGCCTTACAAGCCCCGCCTCGCCGCCGTTTCGCCCGCGCTTCATCGACCGCCTGTTGCTACAGGCTGACTCGGCCAACATTCCTGCCATGATTGCCTGCAACAAACGAGACTTGTTCCCGACTGTCGATGCCAAAACACGGCTCGAAATAGAAGCACGTTTGGCCGATTTTGCGCGGCTGGACTACGAGGTTTTTCTTATTTCCGCAAAGACTGGCGAGGGGCTGGACGCGCTAAAGTCCCGGCTGAAAGGCTCTGTCGTCGTGCTGGTCGGGCAGAGCGGCAGCGGTAAGACGAGTCTGATAAACGCGCTGCTCCCCGGAGTCCGCCGACGGACAGGCCCTGTCAACAGGAAGTACGACCGCGGCAACCATACGACCGTTATGTCCGAACTGCTCGAAGACGAAGCCGAAGGCATCGCCGTCATCGACACGCCCGGCATACGCTCTCTTGCGCCGGACGGAATAGCCCCGGACGAGGTTCAGCAGTTGATGCGCGACTTTGCCCCGTTTGCCGGAAAATGCGCGTTCGGCCTTTCCTGCGCCCACCAAAACGAAGCGGGCTGCAAAATCCGCGAAGCGGTCTCCTCCGGCGCGATACACGGCGACCGTTTTGAAAGTTTTGTCCGCATCACCAAAGAATTGGCAGCCGGTGAGGTAAGAGATAAGGGATAAGGTTGCGAGTTAGCCTTGCGAGCGGGTTTGTGGACGAATGAGCAATGAGTAGTGAGTAGTGAACTGCCGATTGTGGATCGCGAGTCGTCCCGGCGGCCGTTATTGCGATCGGGCGGCAATTTGCCGAGCGAAGCAGGCCGGACAGGGCAGTACTGCGTTTCCGATACAAAAGATTTTACCGCTTGCTTTTTAATCGTTTGCCGTTTGTTTTGATTTGAAAAAGTTTTGAGCGTCCCGATTTTCCTGTCTGTTCGACAAGGTTTATCCGTTGAAGGACGTATATCGTTTTGCGCGCAAGGTTTTCGGTTATGCCGGCCTTGGCGGCAAGAGAGGCTGCGGTAAAGGGTTCTTCCGGATTGAACGGGACGAATTGCAGGTAGTCTTCCATCTGGCGGAGCGGAATTGACCGTTTGCGCTCTCGTAGCAGTCTGTCCGTTATGCTAACGCCGCCGCGCCGCCACGAACCTTTGCCGTCCGCCTTGCGTTCTTCGAGGGCCTCGACAATCGCGATCTCGACCGAAAGATTCGGCAGAAGCGGCAGTTCGGGAGCGTAAACGAGGGCGTTAAAAAGGTCCCATTTGCGGCATTTTTTCGGGCTTTTACGCACGCGTAGCAACGTGCCGTCGCCGCTATACAGAGCGATGCGTTTTTCTTCAATCACGGGATACACGATTGTAACGCGGCGGTCGGCGCAAAGCTGTAGCAGCTTCCCGCGCAACGGAGCGAAGCTTCCCGTCTGTATCTCGATAATATCGCCCGAACCGTTTACGCAGTCGCAGACAAACCCGCCCGTTTCTACCTCGGTGTCCCCGCCCGCTCCCGCGTACATATTCTTTAGCGCGCGGTGCAGGCCGCTTTCATTTTCAATTCCTATCATTTGATTAGCCACGGAAGGGAAGCGATTTTTACAGCGACAGTCATAGCGTATTCATTCATTGCCGTTCCCTTGCCTGCAACTTTAATACGTTAAATGTAAAGCCGCCGCCGCTATTTTTCAAGCCGCGCCGCCAAGTCCGTTACAGGGCGATGTGATTTTAAAAGACGTTTTCGCGCTAAGCGCGACAAACCGCTAGACACCGTGCCGTCCGTCTTATATCATAGACTTCCTGTGATGGCTGAAAATCTGGCGCTAAAATACGAAAGGAGCATTGACGCGTGATACGGCTCGAACATATCAGCAAATCATTCGGCGGCAATCCCGTGTTGCGCGATGTGAACCTTAGCGTCAGCAAACGGGAAATAGTCTCGATTATCGGGCCGAGCGGCGCGGGAAAAACGACGCTGTTGCGGACATTCAACTGGCTGGAGAACCCTGACACGGGCGTCATCACGATTGCGGACGCGACGGTTAACGCGGCGGCGGTAAAAAAGGGCGACGTGTACCGGTTGCGTTCCAAGTCGTCCATGGTTTTCCAGCATTACAACCTTTTCAAGAATAAAACCGTGCTGCAAAATGTTACCGAAAGTCTTATCGCGGTAAAGAAACAGCCCAAAGCGCAGGCCGAAGAGAAGGCAATGGGCATACTTTCCTCTATCGGGCTTGCGGACAAGGCGGGAGAATACCCTTCCCGTCTTTCAGGCGGACAGCAGCAGCGGGCCGGCATAGCCCGCGCTTTGGCTGTTGACCCCGAGGTGATGCTTTTTGACGAGCCTACCAGCGCGCTCGACCCCGAATGGGTGTCGGAGGTTCTTGACGTGATAAAGCGGATAGCCGCTGCCGGCATGACGATGATACTTGTGTCCCACGAGATGCGTTTTGTCCGGGAAGTTTCGTCCCGCGTAATCTTTTTTGATGCCGGAAGCCTGGTTGAAGACGGAACGCCGGAAGAAATATTTACACGTCCGCGGCAAGAGCGCGCCCGCCAGTTTTTAGCTAAGAACGGATAGCGCGAGACATCCGGCAAGTTCGCCCGTATTTACCGCTATCCTGCGTTCCTGCCGTACCGTAAGCCCGTGCGCTAATTCCGCCGGCGGGCTTGTTCATTTTTTCGATTACAGTGAAAATGTATCATTATGACGGCAAAACCATCTTTTAGGCGGTCGGGAGAGTTGTTTGCGGAGGCGGTAAAGTTCATGCCGGGCGGCGTGAACAGCCCCGTGCGCGCTTACAGGGCGGTAGGACGCGATCCGGTATTCATCAAGCGGGCGGACGGCGCGCGCGTTTTCGATGAGGACGGCAACGGGTACATAGACTACGTTGGCTCGTGGGGGCCGGCGATACTCGGGCACAACAATCCGGTCGTAAAAGAGGCGTTGCTTGCCGCCGTCGAGAACGGCCTAAGTTTCGGCGCGGCCACTGAGGCGGAGATAACGATGGCCAAGCTGTTGCAAAGCGCCGTCCCTTCCCTCGAAATGGTCAGGATGGTCAACTCCGGCACGGAAGCGGCTATGAGCGCGTTGCGGGCGGCGCGAGGGTTCACAGGGCGCGACAAAATCATAAAATTCGCCGGATGTTATCACGGGCATGCCGATTCGATGCTTGTCAAGGCGGGTTCCGGCCTCTTGAGCGGGGCGAGTCCGGACAGCGCGGGAGTGAGCGCGCGGGTAGCCGCCGACACGCTTGTATCCGGCTTTAACTCGGCGGACAGCGTCGAGGCCATGTTCGAGCGAAACAAGGGCAAGATTGCCGCAGTCATTTTAGAACCGGTTCCCGCAAACATGGGTGTCGCGCTGCCTGAAAAAGGCTTTCTTGAATCCGTACGCGACATCTGCTCGGCTGAGGGCGCGCTGTTAATTTTTGACGAGGTTATCACGGGATTCAGGCTTTCATTCGGGGGAGCCCAAGAGCTGTTCGGCATAAAGCCCGACCTCAGTTGCTTTGGCAAGATAATCGGGGCAGGGATGCCGGTCGGCGCTTACGGCGGAAGGCGGGAGGTCATGGAAACGATATCCCCGCTCGGTCCTGTGTATCAGGCGGGAACGCTATCCGGCAACCCGGTCGCGATGGCCGCAGGCATCGCCCAACTCGGTTTTCTCCGCGATCATCCCGAAGTATACCGCCATATCGAGACGCAGTCGGCGGCGTTATTCGGCGGCCTTTTGGAAATCGTCCAAAGATACGGCGCGGACTGCACGGTAAACCGCATAGGTTCGATAGGCTCGCTGTTTTTTACCGGCGGCAAGGTGTACGACTTCCCCTCCGCCCTCAAATCGGACACGG
>JAIRSQ010000191.1 GCA_031255395.1 Spirochaetaceae bacterium
TTATAGGAGCGGCGGGATTTGCCGGAGCGGAATTGGTCAGAATACTGGCAAACCACCGTAAGGTTAACGATTTGCGCGTGTCCTCGACAAGCTATGAAGGGAAAGACATAGCGGACGTATACCCGAATTTTTTCGGGCGAGGTATGAAACTGGAGAAAACAGAGGCGCTCATAGCCTCATGCGATGTAATATTCGCGGCGCTGCCTCACGGAACGGGCGAGGGTTTTGCCGCCAAATGCTTTGAACGCGGCGTTCCCTACATAGACCTTTCAGCCGATTTCCGTTTTGATATCGACGAGGAAACTTACAGCGCTTGGTACGGCATAAAGTACGTCCGTCCCGACCTGCACAGGGTATCGGTTTACGGACTGCCGGAGTTAAACCGCGAAAAAATAAAAGCCTGCGGCGGGTCCGCCAATATTGGCGGCGTTATAATCGGGAATCCCGGATGCTACCCGACGGCGGCCTCTTTAGCCGCATACCCCGCGCTTTCACGCGGGGTATGCGGCGACGGGACAATCGTCGTTGACGCGGCGTCCGGCATAACGGGCGGCGGAAGAGAACCGGCACGCTCCTATCATTTCCCTGAATGTTCCGACTCGATGACGGCTTACGCGCCGGGTTCCCACAGGCACACGCCCGAAATAAGCCGTAATTTCTCATTCATGGAGGGAATCGACCCGGCTTCCCCGCGCTCGCTTGTATTCACGCCGCGACTCGCCCCGATGAACCGCGGCATACTTTGCGTCGTTTGCCTGCCTCTGTCGGACGCGTGGAGATGCGGAAATGCTCCGACAGACGCGCCGTTTATGCCGAATCCGCCCCGCCCGCCATCGGACAAGATAAAAGAAATGACAGCCCGCGTCCGCGATCTCTACGCTGAATTTTATAAGAACGAGCCTTTTGTGCGCGTGCTGCCGGAAAATATACTGCCGGCTACAGGCCGCGTGCGCCATTCAAACTTTTGCGATATATCGGTTCGAATCGACCAAAATGGCGCGAATCTGATAGCGGTGAGCGCAATTGACAACATGGTAAAAGGCGCGGCGGGACAGGCCGTCCAAAACATGAACATCGTACTGGGTTTCGAGGAAGACTGCGGGCTAAACATGATCCCCGCCCTGTTCTGACTCGGCTGCAGTTTTGGAACAGCCTCCGTTAATAAAGAATTGCAGGAGAAAAAAGGTGTCCTTTTCTGATAAATTAAAGCGGTTTTTTGGCATAGCGTCGGCTTTGGACGATGATTTCTTTGACGAATTGGCGGATACGCTTGTTGAAGGGGATTTCGGCGCGGAACTGGCTTTTGGAACGGTCGAAGAACTGCGGCGGCGGTGTAGGAAGGAGAACGTCAAAGACGGCGCGGCGGCGCGACAAATTTTGTATGAGATGCTGGGCGAAACGCTGCAAAAAGCGCGGCGCGGCGCGGAAGTCGGTTGCTTGTCGGACGGCAAAGCGGGAAGCCCCCTCAGCGTGATTCTTCTTTTGGGCGTAAACGGCGTCGGCAAGACGACAACGGCGGCAAAACTGGCGTTTCTACTGCAAAAAAGCGGGAAAACGATGCTTGCCGCCGCCGATACATTCCGCGCCGCCGCCATAGACCAGCTTAAAATCCACGGAGAACGGCTCGGAATCCGCGTTGTCGCGCACAAACAGGGCGGGGACCCCTCCGCTGTGGTTTACGACGCGCTGGCGGCGGCGGTTTCCGGACAGTATTCGTCCTTGATAGCCGACACCGCTGGCAGAATGCATACAAAAACGGCCCTCGTCGAGGAACTGCGAAAGATAGACAGGGCGATTCAGTCGGGCGGTGGGCGGCAAAAGGACGGCACGCCGCCCGCAAACCCGCCGCTAGTAAACCGCTGGCTTGTTCTTGACGCGACTACGGGAAGCAACGCCGTCCATCAGGCGGAAACTTTTCACGAAGCGTTAAACCTTGACGGCGTTATTCTGACCAAAACCGATTCCGGTGCCAAGGGCGGAGTCGTGTTCGCGCTGGCGGCTAACCTGCGCCTCCCTGTGCTGTATGTTTGTAACGGAGAAAAATATGAAAATATCAGCCTTTTTAACGCCGATGATTATGTAAGGGAGTTTCTTGGCTAACCGCTCCCTCTTATGGAACTTGCCGGCGTGAAAAAGCATATATGTCTGGTGTGGCTTATCTGTCTGGCCGCGGCGTTGTATGGCGCGGACGGGGATGTTGAATGGTATATCTCCAACTCCGCTGGCATGGCGCTTGAACGCGCAAACCGGTTTAGGGCGTTGCGAGAAAAAAACGCTCTCGCTGTTCGATACGCGCGCCCCCATGACATCCCCTTCGAGATACGAAAGTACTATTCTTCGCCGTGGCGCATTACTTGCAGTGTCCTTTATGAGGACGGAAAACGGGTAAGAACGCGGTGGGTTTTCAGCGATCAGGAGCAAGCGGCGTTATTTGTCGCCGCTATAGACGATAACGGCTCAGGCTTCATCGAATGGTACGACGACCGCGGGCTCCTTGTCGAGGAACAGCGGCTCGACGCTGACGGTTCAGGCTACTTTATCTCGTACTATTACAAAGACGGCATGTTATTGAAGGCCGAATGCCGCCTTGTGGACGTGGCAGCCGCTCTCACCGACAAAACGGAGGAAGCGCCCGCGGAGGAAGACGGAGAGGCCGGAATAGCCGGCGGGCTTGACGAGGTTGTCTCCGGCTCCGCGCTTCAAGGTGAGGATTACGATGATATTGCGGGACTGCTGCTGTCCGAAAGCGGTCTTTACGAGGCCGAAGAGGATGTTCCGGCAGACCCTCCGGCCCGTTCCGCTGCCGACATGGCGCGGAATCCTGACGGCCCCGCTCCCGTCCCGGAATTTTTTGTGGCGGCAGCCGGACGCGAGGGCGGAGCGGCGTGGACGGACTCTTACAGGTACACGCGGTCAAAGAGCCTGCGTTCCATAAGGCGCGTTTTTCATAACCATGACGATACAGCGACTCTCTCTCGCTTCCCGCGTTTTGTCGAAACCGGGCAGGACGATACCGGTTTTGTGGACACTCCCGCGCCGTACGTTTCGCTTTTCCTGTCCGATATAATGAGGACGGTACCGGCAAAGGCCGATTATGCCTTCGACAGCAAGCGTCGCGTCGTTACCCAAACGTACCGCGACGAGGAAGACGCCGTTATAGGCGAGTTGAAAAACACATGGGAAGGCGACCGTCTGGCTTCGGTAAGCTGGACCGCGCCCGGCGATGACGAGTTGCTTGTAGTATATGTTTACGATGATTCCGGAAATCGCGTGAAAGAGGAAAACTATCG
>JAIRSQ010000101.1 GCA_031255395.1 Spirochaetaceae bacterium
ATATGCATCCCGCTCCTGTTGTTCTCTGACTTCTTAGACTTCTTATCAATCAGCAGGTATTTTCCCTGAAGGTAATCCCTCGCGTTCCAGAGGGCGTAGAGGTTCCCTTCGGAACTGCCCATGGAAAGTATGTAACCCCAATAGCTGTCCTTCCATTCCAAGGAATGGTTGTGTGGTTTTTTTTCTTCATGAGGCCAGCGGGCGTGCCAGAGCGAAGCAAAGTAATCAAGCACCGCCCGCTCTACAAATTTGGTACTTACCGTCATATTTCCCGATACAAAGGGGTCGCCTATGTTGTTTATGTGGATGTTCAGAAATTCTGACAGATTTTTTTTATAATCAAACTTCTGATTTACTTGGTAACCCAGGAAATTTGACTGCTGCTCTGAAAGATACATCCGCAACTGTTCCAAAGCCCTGCTCTTCTGCTCCTCGGGCATAGCCTCCGCAGTTAAAACAAAATCCTCATAATCAATGCCCTCAACTTTCACGTAGTGATTTTCAGTGGACGGCGCCGACCCGGGGTACGTGCTTTGATTCTCATTCATAAAATACCTCCATGTATGAATTTTAATCCTATCAGCCTGAGGACGGAGTGTCAAGAGACCGCCCCATCTGTAGCGATTTTACATTTGACCGCCCGGTTCATTGCGGCGTGAAATCAGTAACCTTGCCGGATTTCATACGTGAAGCTGCGGAACGAAAAACGTCGCGGGCGGGCGGTTCTGCCTTCCGGTAGGTTATACGTGACTGCGGCGGCGCTGTATAATTAAGCGTCATGAAAGATTCCAATGCGGGCGATCTGCTGCGCTCTATTCCGTCCATGGACGAGTTGCTTGGCGCGCCGTGGGCGGCCCGGTTTTACGGCGGTTTGGGACGGGAAACGGTAAAAAGCGTAATCACGGAGGCGCTGAACGGCGTGAAGCGGGATATATGCGAGGGAACGCGGTTTAGCTTGCCGGCAGCGGAGATCGCGGCGCGACGGGCAACGGGCATGTTAAACGCGCGCTTGACAAGCACGCTTAAGCCCGTGATAAACGCCACGGGGGTCGCGGTTCACACCAACTTGGGACGCGCCCCGCTCGCCCGTGAAGCGCTTCGCGCCGTCAGCGATATAGCGCTATCGTACAGCACGCTGGAGTATTCGCCTGAA
Organism: Spirochaetaceae bacterium; assembly: GCA_031255395.1. GTDB lineage: Bacteria > Spirochaetota > Spirochaetia > Treponematales > Breznakiellaceae > JAIRMY01. The sequence goes on from JAIRSQ010000101.1 coordinate 1,154, forward strand.
AAGGGGGGACGAGCGGGGCGCAACGCCCATGTCGAATGGCTAATCTGTCAAATTACCGGAGCGGAAGCGGCTTTGGCGGTCAACAACAACGCCGCTGCGGTGTTGCTGGCTCTGTCGGCGACGGCCGCGGGCCGCGAAGTCATCGTATCGGCAGGCGAACTCGTCGAAATAGGCGATTCGTTTAGAATTCCTGAAATACTGGCATTCTCAGGCGCAAAAATGAAGGCCGTGGGCTGCACAAACTCTGTCCGCATTGAAGATTACAGCAACGCCGTCACGGAAAATACCGCCGTTTTGCTCAAGGTTCACCCGTCAAACTACCGGATAGACGGCTTTGTTAAATCAACATCCCGCGAAGAACTGGCGCGTCTTGCCGCCGACCGCAACCTTGTATTCATAGAGGACCTTGGCAGCGGCCTCCTGTGCCGGCTTAAACTTCCATTCGCTGACCGCGAACATTCGGTCAAAGACTGCCTGGAAGCCGGTTCCGCCGTCGTAACTTTTTCCGGTGACAAACTGCTTGGCGGCCCGCAGATCGGCGTGATCGCCGGAGCAAAGCGTATAATTGACAGCATGAAACGCCACCAGCTTCTGCGGGCGTTTCGGACGGACAAGATGACACTTGCGGCGTTCGAGGCTACGCTCAGGCTGTATCTGTTGGGCAGACAGCGGGACATACCGGTAATCAGCATGATCGAAGCGGATAAAAGCGTTCTTCTTAAAAAAGCCCGCTCGTTGCGCCGCGTCCTTAGCCGGACGGCTTCAGGCGTTAAACCGGGCGGCTTCGCCGTTTCTGTTGTCGAGACCCTCGACGCGGCAGGCGGGGGCTCGTACCCGACCGACGCTATACCCGGTTTCGGCGTGGAAATAAGGGCGTCTTCCGTCAGCGTCGAGGCTCTGTCAGCGAGGCTAAGAACTGCCGGCGTTCCCGTGATCGGGACAGTCCGCGACGGCTGCCTTGTCCTTCATGTGCGGACGCTTCTGCCCGGAGACGAAAAATCGCTGGCCGCCTCGTTTAAGGAGGCGCTGTCGTCCCTATGACAGGCTGTCCGTCCTTTCCGTGAACCATTTTATCAGCGCCTCGGCGCGCGACTTAAACGAATCGCCGGCCTTCTTCTTAACGCCCGGAATCGCCGGCGCTTTCGCCATGCTCGCGATGTATATCAAAAAATATTTTTCGGCGTCAATCACGGCGACCGCCGAACATAGCTTTTCCTTCCCGGCCAGCGGGATGATGCCGTAACTCAGCGCGGTATAGTTTTTTTGCGTAAAAATTATCGAGCCGTCCGTAATGAAATAATCGTACCTGTAAACGTTATCGCCAAAGCTAAGGTCCTTTTGCCGCGCGTAGAGCGTAAGAGCGGAGGGCAGGTTCCCGTCCGGCGAAAATGCCGGGTCGGGCAGCGGCGTTTTTTCGCGGGGATCGTTTATCACGCCCGACGTTTCGTAGAAGACCCGCATTTGTCTCCGGCTGTTGGAATAATACCGCGTTCCCGCCAGCGTGCTCAGCGAAACGAGCGTATTCAGCACGGATGTCTTTTCGGCCCGCGTCCAGTCGCCGGCGCCAAACGAAGCGGGTTTTTTATGCAGGTACAGGCTCTCGACAATCATGTTTGGAGACAGGGCCGCTGCGCTCCGTTCAAGGATTGAACGGAGCGCAGCGGAATTCGGCGCGAGAACCGGACTGGCGTCGCCAAACCGCGCCTCGCTTAAAAGGTCTCCCCGCAACAGGCTGTCCGCCACGGTGCCTCCCGCCAGATCGTATAACGGCTCCGCAAAGCAGACTGCGGCTAGAACGAGCAAATTAACAAAAAACAACGGGCGCGGCATATTTCTAATTCCCCTCATCCGCCACGCGCCAAAACGCAAAGCAAAACGTGTCCATAACCCTATTTTAGATACGCGGCGCAAAAAATTACAACCGTCCGCGGATTTAACCGCAACTCCGGCCTGCAAAACAACGCCGCCGCGTTTTAGCCGAAATTGCAGGGCAAAACAGGGACGGATTGAAGGCGCCTGCCGTTTTCGATATAATACGGTCATGGTTGAGCGGACGGCGTATCTTGACAGGATGAGGCTCTTAAAAGACGAACCGCGTGTCAAGATGATAGCGGGCATCAGGCACGGAGGCAAGTCATTCATGCTGCGCCGGTTTATCGCCGAATTGAAGCTGTCCGGCGTCGACGACGGGCATATAATTCACGTAAACTTTGAAAACGCCGCGCCCGGCGAGCCGCGCACAGCGCGCCAGATCGAAAGTTTTATCGGAGAAAAGACTGAAGGCGACGGCAAATACTATATTTTTTTTGACGAAATACAGGCTGTCGCGGGCTGGGAAAAAACAGTAAACGCGTTGCTCGCGCGGCATAATTTTAGCGTTTACGTCGCCGTCTCGGACGCGGCTGCGCTGTTGAAAAACAGCGCTCGGACTGGAGGCCAAAAAAAATACGCCTTTATAAACTTTAAGCCTTTTTCATTCGCCGAATACAAACAAGTTTTCGCGCCGGCGGTTGAGCGCGGAGGCGGCCTATTAAGCAAGGCCGTCGCCGTAAGGAATTTGAACGGCAGCGTATTTAAACGTTTTTTTCGTTACGGCGGTTTTCCTGATGTCTGCGCGCGTCTGTCCGGTGACGAGGACGCGGACGCGGAAACAGCGTCCGAGAGGCTTAAGAACATATACGCGTCCATACTGCTGAGCGACGCGATACGCCGCGCAAAAATCCGCGATGTCGAACTGCTGGAACATATAGCAAATATTATTTTCACGAACGCCGGAAAAGAAAATTCAACGCGAAAAATAACTGAAAGTTTGCGCAAGAGACGGTATGCAAAAAATTTAAGTCTTGTGCGGCGTTATATCAAGACGCTTGAAAATTCTTTTCTGATAAAGAAAGTCAGTTGTTGCAATCTGCTGACAGGCAAACTCGCGCAGGCGAACGCGAAATATTTTACCGGCGACCACGGACTCATTGTCGCCGGACAGAACGGCGCGACTCGGGAAGGAATAGCGAAAAATATACTGCTAAACGATCTGGAACGCAGGGAATTCGCCGTTTATTCGGGTAAAATTAAAAACAAAATTATTGATTTTTTTGCAAAGCGAGGGAACAGATTCGTTTTCTTGCAGACCGTCGCCGATTGTAATGATGAAACGCTCGAACAAAAAATAGACGCGTTGCGCCTGCTGGATAACATTGAGCGTTTTTCATCTGAAAAAAGATACGTGGTTTTTCTGGACGAAGATATGCCGCGCAAACATGAAGCCGCCTGCGGCGCAAGTTATTTTTCGCTACGGGATTTTCTTTTATTGGAAGACATTTAATACGTCCATATAAAGCCTAATGAAACCGTCGGTATAGGCGGCTCGAACCGAGCGATTTCGGC
>JAIRSQ010000110.1 GCA_031255395.1 Spirochaetaceae bacterium
CGTTTTTGACGCAGCGTTTCGCCGCATTCATGTTCGATCTTTCTGCACTCCGCTTCTACATTTTCGGTGAGCTCTTTTAAGCGTTTATCAATCGAGCCGTGCAGTTCGTCGATCTGGTAATTGATGTTTTCGCTACGTTTGGTAAGGTTGCTCTCGATTAGTTGCTCGAATTCTTTAAGGTTACCCGACACTTTTTCGTAAGCCTCACTACGTAACGCGCTGATTTCCTTTTCAAGCCCGTCAATCTTGTTTTGTATGCCGCTGGTCGATTTGTTAAACCCTTCCATCGCGCCGTCATAGTTCTGCTTAATCTCTGCCGTGAACGCGGTAAAGTTTGAGTTTATGTTTTCTTTGACATTTTCAACGTGTAGGCGCAGTTCGGCATCGAGTTTTAAGACATCGTCTGCCATGCCTTCGACAGCGTCGAGGCGGGATTGCTGGGTGCGGCGGTACTGGTCGATAGCTTCGTCGCTTTCGTCCAGTATGCTTTGCCACAGTTTGCGCTGGTCGAGGGCAAGAGCATCCAGCCGCTCAACTTCCTGCTGCCAGTCGTCTTTGTACTTTTGCTGCTCGTCCAGTATGCTGTCGTTTTCGGCTTTCCATGCCTGCCGTACCGTTTCGATGGCCTTTTCCGTATCGCTGATTCTGTCGGTGATTGCGCGTTCTGCCTCGGCGATTCGTTCCTCCAGGGTTTGCCGCCAGCCGTTTTTGTAGTTTCTTTGCTCGTCCAGGATGCTGTCGTTTTCGGCCTGCCAAGCCTGCCGTGCCGCCTCGATGGATTTTTCCGTATCGCCGATTCTGTCGGCGATTGCGCGTTCCGCCTCGGCGATCTTTTCGCCAACAGTCCGCCGCATATCCTCTGTCCGTTTTTCGGCGAGTTCGTTTATCTCGCGCAACATTTCCGCCTCGAGTTCGCCCGAACGTTCGGCGGCAGCGGACATCACCTTTTGCAACGCACCGTTGACGACGGCAAGGTCGTTTTCGATCGTCTGTTTGCGTTCCGCCTCGGCCCGCATAATCGCCTCGCGATGCCCTTCTACATCGTGTCCGATCTCGATGGCGGTATTCTTTAAGCTGTCGATGTCGGCCTGCACGGACTGCAGAATCTTGCCGGAGGTTTCGCTGACGGCGCGTCCCGTTTCCGCCTGTACGCGCTCGTATATGTCGCTAACATTTTTATCGATCTCGTTAAGACGGTTCCTCGCGGCGGCGGTTTTTTCGGCGACCTCTTCGATGTAGCGGGATTCGGCTTCGATACGCCGCAAATTCTCTTCGACCCGTTCCGTCCACGAATCCAAATCCTTTAAACTAAGCTCGAATTTGTCGATGCGGTCGCCAAGCTCGTTTACATCAACGGCTTTTTTCTCGAGAAGGCCGATACATTCCTCGATGTTTTTTTTCAGCGCTTCGGCCCGCTTAAAATCACCATCAAGGATGACCCCGTAGTTACGGAGTTCCGCCGCTTTGCTTTCCGTGAATTCGCCGAATTCCTTTTTAAATTCGTCCTTCAACTCCCTGCCGTACGTACGTGCAAGGCTTATGTTACGGTTGTTCCTGTCAAGGTAGCGGAACAAGAGGAACGCGACCGCAACTATGCCGAGTGTAAGTAGATTACCGACGTTAAAAAAGTCCATCATACCTATCTTAGCACATAATCTTTTAACTGGCGATAGTCATTAAATGCAAATTTTTGAGTGGAACCGACTATCTGTCCGTGCCTTAGCGGAAACCTTGGGAAAGAACACCGCAAGGCTGCCTTCATTCCGGCGTTTTTCGCGCCCGCTATGTCGTATCTGGGATTGTTGCCAACGTACAAAATACGCTCCGGGGGCAGATCGAGTTGTTCGGCGAGCCGGAGGAACGACAACGGATGCGGTTTTAGCGCCCCGATTTCCTCGCTGCAAAGCTCCGCGTCCCACATTCCTGACAGCCGCAGGCTTTCGAGCTTTCTGGCAAGCGGAAAATCGGACAGAATGGCAAGTTTAAGGCCGCTTTCTTTCATCGCGCACAAAGTTTCCCTTACATAGGGATAGGGGCGAATCCCGTCAAAGTATCTTTCCACAGTGCCGTAAACCTGCCGCGCTATTGCAGCCTTGACCGTTTCCACGGCATCGTCCCCCGCGCCCAACTCCTTTGCGCAGGTCAAAGCCTGTAAATCGTAGAACGAGGTTTCTTTGGCAACTGCCGCCGTCCGCCTGAGCCGCTGTCGGGTTCTTGCGAAGGCCGCAAACAGGCGCGGGCTAGAAAGCGCTCCCTGCCATGTCCGCAGATATAGCCGCCATTCGGGATAGAGTGTGCCATCAACATCAAAGCCAACTGCGGCAATATCACGCATAGGGCCATCCTGTGGGTTTAAAAGCGCCCCGCGCTGGCATAAGTTTCGGCGGCTGTCGGCGGAAACGTTGCATTGTTCGATAAGGCGGGGGCGTTGCGGGGGAAAATTAACAGTATAAGGTTTCCCCCGCTGAGGGGGGTAGCGGAAGACCGCGTTAGCGGGCTGTAGCGAGGGGGGAGACTTCCCCCCCTTGACTGGACGAAATATGCCTTCATGGCCGAAAGAATCATGGTACTTTTAACCGCCGGCCTATTCTGAGTATTTCTGACGTCGACATTTCGTTGGCGCGCGCCAGAGCGAGTGTCGAGACGCCGTGGCGCTGGGCTATCGACCAAAGGGTGTCGCCGCTCCGCACGACCCATACGTTCGACCACCCCGTTCCTTGTGTTGCCGCCGCTTTGGGCGGTTCCTGGGCGCTGCCTCGCGGGGTGGGGAGCCGCAACGTACTGCCTATTCGCAGGGCTCTGGGTTTTATGCCGGGATTTTCGGACACTATCTGATCGACGGTTACGCCGTACTGCCTCGCCAGTGCCGACAATGTGTCGCCGCTCTTTATGCGGTGATAATGGACCCTTATTAGGTCTATGTCAGCGTTTTCCAGCACGGCCCTGACTGCCTCGGCATCGGTCTTCCGCACTTTTAGCATATATCCGCCCGGCGGCGTTATCTGGCTGTGCAGCTCCCTGTTCATCTTGAACATCTCGTCCCTGTCGACACCGGCGTGTTCGGCGATTAGACGGATGTCGGCCTGCCCATTAACCTGAAGGCGTGTCCACTCGACTCGTGTGGGCTTCCATGAAATATCGAGCCCGAATTTGCGGGGATTCGACACGATGTAGTGCACTGCTAGCAGTTTGGGCACATAATAGATGCTCTCGTACTTGAGTTGTCTGGTTTCCGCCAAGACCCAGTAGTCTCGTATGCCGGTACGTTGCAAGAGCCGTGTTATCGCTCCGCCGCCCGAATTGTAGGCGGCAAGTGCCAGAGCCCAATCTTTGTAGGTTGTGTGATTTTCTTTTAGTTTTGACAGCGCGCCATGCGTGGATTTCCAAAAATCCATGCGCTCGTCGTGATAGTCGGTGATTACCATATAGGGCCTGATGCTGTTCTGCATGAACTGCCACAGCCCCACCGCGCCGGACCTGCTTCTTGCAGAGCTGTTGTAACCGGATTCTATCACGGGCAGGTAGAGTAGCTCAGGGGGAAGTTCGCGCGACTCAATCTCGTTCCTGACGAAGGCAAGGTACGGCTCCGCATTCCTCATCATTTCCACCAGCCATCTAAGCCCCGAATATGTCGTATACCGTTTGATAAAGTCTTTCGTTAGCGCGTGCTCGACTCCGTTGATTTCTGGTAGCACGATGGAACGCTTGCGATCCGACTGCTGCTGTATTATTCGCACTGGTATTGGGGTCTGTCGCTTCCTTAGCGGTCTGTAAAATACTGTCGGCATAGGTGAAGGAGCGTCTCCCTGTCCGGTATACTCCGGCCCAATAATCTCGCTCCGCGCTTGCTCCGCCGTTGCTATGCCCAGCACGACAAAAAGCGCCGCCACCTTCGTTTTAGCCCTCCCAGCCAGTCGCTTCATACCTATATTTTACCACGCCCGCCCACATCTGTAAAGACCAACTTTATAGATAACAGATAAGAGATAATAGATAAGAGATGAGGGTTACGAGTGGGGGTTGCGATTCGTCCCGGGAAGAGGGCTTTGGAGTGAGATAATAGATAAGGCTGTCGAGTGGGGGTTGCGATTCGTCCCGGCAATAGGGCTTACGAGGCCGTCATTGCGAGCAGGTCTGTGGGCAAACCAGGAGGACGGCCCGATAGGGCGAAAAAAAGGCCGTCCGCATGAATGCGGACGGCCAAAAAAACGCTTGCGTTACTTAGTTGCTCTTTCGAGTACCATAAATTTTTATCTCTGTCTGCATATTAGTGTCGACCGGGTTTGGCTCAAATACGCCACTGATGGCGATGCCGAGGGCTCTAACACTACCTAACGAAATCAGCGCCTCACCATCGTTAAGAACAACACCGACACCGAGGTTTTCTGTGTCATCCTGTAAAGACAGGTAATACCAATAACCGGTGCCCCCTTGCGTAAGGGTAACAGTACCGCCATACTTGGCTACTATGGGCTTCAGTTCGCTTGTTTTTACACTTACTGTAGCTGGAAAAGTGATAGTGTCACCGGTAAGGGTCAATCTCTCATTATCATTAGAGTCGGTATACGTCCCGGCAAAAGCCGCTAGGCCTTCGGGCGATCCGTTGGGCGGTTCGTTTGGCGGTCCGTTGGGCGGTCCGTCCTCGTTGCTCTTTCGAGCACCATAAACTTTTATCGCTTTCTGCATATTAGTGTCGACCGGGTCTGGCTCAAATTCGCCAGCGATGGCGATGGTGAT
>JAIRSQ010000142.1 GCA_031255395.1 Spirochaetaceae bacterium
CGGTACCGGTCGCCCCAGATATGCCCCGTCCAGCCGTTCAACAAGTTGTACCTAACGGCAAACGTCTGTTTGAGCCACTGCATTATCCGCGGCAACTGGAATCCGTCCGCAGGCTTGACACAAAAGACGAGCAAATCGTCTTTCAGACACAGCCCGCGAATCTCAAAATCGAAGCGTGCTGCCGTATCGTCCAAAACCCGGGCGAAAAGCCTTAGCGCCCGACGCGACTGGAACAACGGTTTCCGGTTGTTTACGGCTGTGCAGACTTCGTACCATACGCCCTGCCTAAGTTCTCTTAAAGGTCTCATGCATACTTATGGCAGTGATATGCTGTTTTACTTTAACTTTTTCCTTAATTCCACGGTGCGACTTCTTAGTCATTGCGAGTAGCGGATGCCAGCCTAGGAGCCTGACCCCAAGGCTGTTTCGCCATCATAATTTATATTTTTGCTATTGATAAAACAAATATTGCGGGTTATAATTAGCTTATGGCAAGGTTTTTGCGGGCAAAACCGTGTCGCATGCTGACGGTGTTCCTTGCGACTTCCGTTTTGGGAACGTCTTTGCTCAGTACCGCTAGGGCTGTCCGGCTGTTTGAATTCCATGCTGCCGGAACGTTTTCGGCGATATGGGATGCCGGCATCATAGACGATGATGACTGTTTGGCGGTAATCCCAAAAATCGGGCGAAACGCAACGGAGCGTACGCCTTCTCCGCTACGGATCGGCTCCCAGAGGCTTTTTTCACTGCCCGCGTTTTGGAGTGTCCTTACGACTTTTTCTAAATCGCGCATTGCCGGAATAATACAGACTTGTCCTGATAACATAAAAAACACCATCCTTGTAAGACTCCGAATTTGATGTCTTTCTAGCTTTCCTAGTTTTATTCGCAATGGGGAAACCCGGCGCGTTTAACCGTCTCGTTACCGCCGCCTCGCCGCAAGATTTATGCCGCATGAAAAGGAACGGGGTAGCGGAACAGACCGCAACGCCAACATTTGGCGCCGGTTAAAGGGTTATTCGGTTAGGGGAAGCGGCGTAAAAAAGCCCGTAATCAAGCGAGGTTATTTTTTGAATCTGCCGCGCTCCCCATTTTTAAATCGTAGAAAACAGCTTTTAAGGAGTATTGTTTATGGAAAAGTTTTGGTCATGGTTTTGGAAACTGTTTAGCGCGGCGATGATCGCCGCGCTGGTAATAAATATTATTTTGGGAATAGCGCGTAATTCGGCGGAGTTCGTTTATCAAGCCGTGCAAACGGTATTCATTATCGGCATAGGAATATGCGGTCTGATAGGCATGATAGTCGTGCCCATCGAGCTTTATGTTACGGACAGGATAAGCCGCGCAAAGAACGCCGGCGGTACGGTTGACGGGGAGTAAAATATTCTCTTGTAGTAAATGGCCGATCACACTATCGAGGGCGGTAGTCCGCCGCCTGAAAGCATGCTTTCCTGCAACACGAGCATCGCCTCGTCCGGCGCGTTGGTGGCGTGGTCAAGGCCTTTCAGGTGGAGCAGGCCGTGGAGTAGCAGGCGGCGCAGTTCCTCGTCCTCACTCACGCCGAATGTTTTGCAGTTTGAGCGGAGCGTTTCCAGTGATATGACGATGTCGCCGCTTGCCCAGCGTTCCTCGCCGCCTTCGATGACGCACTCGCCGAGCGGGAACGACAGTACGTCTGTCGGCTCGTCCTTGCCGCGAAAACGCCGGTTGAGTTCCCGAATAAAGATGTCATCGCAGAACAGCACGGATACGTCCCAGTTTTCGCACGATAGCGCGTCGCAGGCGGCGGCGGCGAATGTTCCGGCAGCCTCCGCCCATTCGGGTAGCGGCAAACCTTCGGCGGCGACATCCACGCGGTTCATCACAGCCCCGCGTCCGAAAACGGCGATGCACGGCGGAGGACGGTGCCTATCACCAGGTTTTCGGGCAGCAGCAGTCCCGGGTCCGCCTCCAGCACGGCGAAGGCATCCGTGCGAGCGCGCGCCAACTCGGCGGCATCCCTCACAGGGTCGGCGATGCCAAGCCTTAAATACCCCGACTGCTCGATACCGACTATCTGCCCCGGCCCCCTCAGCTTGAGGTCCTCCTCGGCAATCACAAAGCCGTCCCGGTTTTCGAGCATCACTTTAAGACGCTGCTTGCCGTCCTCCGTGAGGTTGTCGGAAAAAACGAGGAAACAGAATGACTGCTCCCCGCCGCGCCCGACCCGTCCGCGCAACTGGTGCAGGGCGGAAAGACCGAAACGCTCGGCGTGTTCTATCACCATGCAGGTCGCGTTAGGCACGTCAACGCCGACCTCGACTACGCTTGTCGCGACAAGAATCTTTACAGCGCCGCTACGAAAATCCTCCATGATTTGCTTTTTCTGGTCTTCGGGAATCTTCGAATGAACGAGCGCGAGCGTCGTACCGGGGAACACCTCGGCGGCAAGCCTTGCCGCCATCGACTCGGCATCTTTCAGGGCGCGGAGCGGAAGTTCGCCACCGTCCTCCTCTCCAGCCTCTATCAGCGGATAGACAAAGTAAGCCTGCCTGCCCTGCGCCAACTCGCGGCGGACAAAATCGTACACCTTTTTTTCGTTGGATTCCTTGGCAAGATGGGTCTCGATAGGCTTTCTGCCGGGCGGCAGGTCGCGGATGACGGAAACATCCATGTCGCCGAAGACCGTCAGCGC
>JAIRSQ010000188.1 GCA_031255395.1 Spirochaetaceae bacterium
AGCAATGAGGGACGAGGGATGGACTGCCGATAGGCAGTTGCGAGCCGTCCCGGGGGAACAAGCTTACAAGTGAGTTTTACATGGAGGCTGGCGGGTACGCCACCCCCGTCATTGCGAGACAGTTAGGGCGAAGCAATCCATGCGAGGGGATGCTATACGGCTGGATTGCTTCGTCAGGCGGAGGCTTTAGCTTCCGTGCTATTCGGTGGATGTCTTATTTCCTATGCCATCCCCTCCTTCCATGCCCAAAGCTATCGCTTTGGGAGTCTGCCTCCTTCCATGCCGCCTGCTTCGCAGGCGGAACTGCTTCTCGTTCCTCGCAATGACGGGGTGGGACGCTTAGCTCGCAATGATGCCGGCGTGTTTAAGAAATCGGGATAAATTCGTCTTTCGTGCAAATGGCGTTCACTTTGCGGTCAAACTCTTCGGTGGGCACAAAGTCAACTATCTGACAAGAAAGACAGAGGGCGCAACAGGCCGAGTCGGGGCTTATGGCGAACAGTTTTTCGTAGAAGCGGTCGTAGAAACCTTTGCCCCGTCCCATGCGGTTGCCGGAACGGTCGAAGGCAAGGCCGGGTGAAATTACGAGCGCCGCGCCTTCCTCCGGTTTGAAGACGTCCTCTTCGCGGCCCGCGGGTTCCATAATATCGAACGCTCCTTTGACCCACGACCCCTCGTCCCGCGTTACGCGGAAAAAGCGCATGGACGTGTCAGATTCCACCTTGGGAGAGTAAACGTCCTTGTTCTCCGAAAACGCTATGTCGAGTAGCGCGCGCGTGTCAAGTTCGTCGGGCATCGGCAGGTATATAAGGACGCGTCCGTAACTTTTCCAAAGGCGCGTGTCCGCCAGCCGTTTAGCGGCGAGCGCGCCCTCCTCCGAAAACCGTTCTTTGGGCAACGCGTTAAGCTGCCGTTTCATAATCCCGCGTAATTCTTTTTTTGTCATTTACGTCTCCTTCGTTCCGCAAACGCGGTATAAAAAAGCGATGAACCGTAAGCCGGATTCTGTGCCTTTCAAAACCGGACGTACCGGTGAAAGGCCGCCGCCATCTATCTTGAGCCGCCGTCACCGGCGTCTTCCATGCAGCCTACCCGCGACCTTCGGGCGGGCAACCCGGCCGCTGTTTAGCTTTGCTCCTGATGAGGCTTGCCGTGCCGGAACCGTTGCCGGTCCCGAGGTGGGCTCTTACCCCGCCATTTCACCCTTACCGTGCCGTTCGGCGGCGCGGCGGTATACTTTCTGTTGCGCTGTCTGTGAATCCGCGCTGACGGATCCCCCGGCCGTTAGCCGGCATCATGCCCTGCGGAGCCCGGACTTTCCTCAGCATCGCGGCAAAGCCGTGACGCCGCGGCGGCGGTTCATCGCTCGTTTTATTCTAACATGAAAGCCCGCGATCATCAACAACATATCGAACTTATTCGACAATCCGATCAGTTGTCTCCCAAGTCTTGCAAAATGCTTTGCATTTTCTAAACAACTCTATTGGATGGCTACAAGGAACTCATCCGCCTGTTTTTTCAGCTGAGCGTGCCGCTTCTTCCGCAAGCCGTCTTTCAACCTTTCTTCTATGCCTTTCGTTTCTGAACACGTTGTAGTATTTATTTTTCAAATGCGCGTTATAAACATCGCCATCCGCTGTCATAAAAGATATGATCCTGCCTTTTTTTTGCAGTCTGGTGATAACGCTGCCCATATAGACACTGCCCGTTTTCAGTGCCCGTATCTCCTGTTCGGACGCATATTTTTGAATCAGCATAGTGATTAAAGACTAAGCCTAACGGCAAGAATCATCAAGCCTTCGACCGGGAACGCGCGACAATTCCCAAAATTTAGACTGTTCTAAAACCGCTCGTTAGCAAACGGTCAATTAGTTTTAGAAAAGGCTAAATTATAAAAGCAAAACCGCATATCGGCGCAATAAGTATGTATGAGACCTTTAAGAGAACTTAAACAGGGCGTATGGTACGAAATCCATACGGCCGTCAACAACGGTGAACCGTTGTTCCAGTCGCGTCAGGCACTGAGGCTTTTCTCCCAAGTTTTGGATGATACGGCAACGCGCTTCGACTTTGAGATTCGCGGGCTTAGTCTGGAGGATGACCTGCTCGTCTTCCGCGTAAAGCCTGCGGACGGGTTCGAGTTGCCACGGATTATGCAGTGGCTAAAGCAGACATTCGCCGTTAGATACAATGTGAAGCATAAACGGCGAGGGCATATCTGGGGTGACCGGTACTGGTCGAGGATAGCGGAAGGCGAGCCGCCTGGAGGGGTGGAATGCCGGGCAGACGCTGTGGCGGACACGGAGGTGACGGAGCTTTTGATGGCTGATGGAGGGGGCAGCCTTTCATCAAGGAAAACGAGGGATGGGGTCAGACCCTTTCTGGGGAAGCCCGCCAAAATCCCTCACCGGGCCGCCTCTCCCCCTGCCTAACCCCGCGCAAACCCGCCTCTATATGGCAAAACCGAAGCAAAAACCCTTCCCGGCAATTCCGCCTAAAAGCGGACACAGCAGGACTCTGCCCGCGCTCCCCGCTTGGGTGCCTCGTCATCTGGATTGCTTCGCTTTGTTCTCAATGACGGATGAAGGAGCAATGAGGAATGGGGCCGCTGATTGAGGGTTGAGAGTCGGCTTTGCTATGTGGCTGGAAAGCATTCGTAATTGCGAAAGGGCCGGCAAGCGGGCGGTTTACAATAACGCCGCCTTCCGCCATAATTCATCAATGGGATTATCGGACTTAGCAACTGCGGGCAAACAGGCGGTAAAAGGCGTTATTTTCGATTTGGACGGTACGGTGATAGATACCGAGCGGTTCTCGCTGGTTGCGTGGCCCAAGGTATCGCGCGAATTAGGTTATCCTGTAACCGAGGAAATGACGCGCCGTTTTGTCGGGCAAAACGAGGCAACAGAGCGAAAGTTGCTTTGCAACGAATTCGGCTATGCGTTCCCTTATGACAAAATACGCGATGAAATACTACGCTTGCAACGGGAAACGGCTGAAAAAGAAGGCATAGCGGTAAAAAAAGGATTTCGGGAGCTGATGGCATATATAAAAGAGGCCGCCATACCCTACTCGCTGGCCACCTCGTCATCCCGTGCCGCTGTCGGCTGGAAACTCGAACACGCCGGATTGTCGGGCGTGTTTTCTCTGATCGTCTGCGGCGACGAAGTTGAAAACGGAAAACCCGCGCCTGATATTTTTCTTAAAGCGGCACGAATGACAGGACAGGAACCTGAAGACTGCATCGGCATAGAAGACTCGGAGGCCGGATTGCGCGGACTGCGTAGCGCGGGAATACGCTCAGTGTTCATCAAAGACCTTGTTACCCCGGCCCAAGACGTGCTGGCGGGCATCTGGCGGGAATGTGGTGATTTGAGCGAAGTACGCGCTCTGTTGGACAGCAGCGACTGATTCGAGCAGATTTTGGACATGGCGTACAAATCTGACGGCGGTCTGTACCGTCCGTTGCGGATAGGGCGGTTGTGCCTGCCGGGCAACCTGTTTCTCGCGCCCGCTGCCGGCTACACCGACCGTGCGTTCCGTTCGATATGCGTCGAGTACGGCGCTGACCTTACGTTCACCGGCCTCATCTCTGCCGAGGCGTTAAGCCGCCGCGCAACCGGCTCC
>JAIRSQ010000195.1 GCA_031255395.1 Spirochaetaceae bacterium
CGCGCCAAGTTCCGTCCCCATCGTCTGCACAGCAACATCCACTATCGTCGAATCCAGCGCAGGCGCGACGCTCCCAATCATCATGATAAAGCAGATTTTCAGTATCCGCGGGTCAATCCCGCCGGATGCGTCCGCGCTTGCGGCTGTTTTCACGTCCGTCTTTCTCCGGTTAATATATTAAAAAAGCGTAGTATTCTTATATTAGGGTGTCAAGCCGCCGCGTTGCATCGCGTGAAGCTATCCGAATAAGCGATATTTTGATTATAAGACGCCGGTTGGGGCATTACCCTATAGGTTGTCGCGTTTACTGTTTCCAAAATTTTATCAACGGCCTCAGGATGATCCTTTTCCATGAGGCGCCTTCCCCCGCCGGAAGCGCGACCCCCCGCTCCTCTGTCTGTCCCTTCCCGGCGTTCTCTTATACCCCGTTCTATCGTATTTTTTGACGCCCTGCTGACACGGCTTGCTATTGCTATTCCGCCACGGCCATATGCCAATGCCTCGCTCGCGAGAAACAATTTCCTTCGCTTTTCATCGAGCGCTGGTAAAATCATTTTTATCCGCTCTTCCATTCCGCTAGCGCCCCAGCCCCTTCAGACGCTGCTATGCATCATATTTTTTCTAATAGGTCAAGTTGTTTTTTTAATAATTCCTAAGGCCGTCCGTGCCCGGAAAAGGGCCGCAACCCGCCCCGCGCCCCCTCCCGGGTCCGCTGCGTCCAGTCCCGCAGCGCGCTCTCATGCGCCCGCAAATCAACCGCTAGCCGGCTGACGGGTTTTTCCCGCTTTTCCGCCAAGGCTGCCGCCTTGGCCTTGAATTCCTAGGCGCGCACGCCGTTCTTGGTTTTCTTTCCCGTCTCTTTCTCCTTCTCTGTTGTGTCCCACGCTTGGTTTTCTGTCCGCCATAGGTGGTCAGGTCCAGTCAATAATGAATGGAACAAGAGCACCTAAAGATTGAGTAAGAGCGGGACGCTGTTTTTACAAGCGGCTTTTGACTTCCTAATGACGGTTTTCTGCGCGAAAAGGCCCGGCGTGAGGGCTTTCCCGGTGGGCCTCTACGGGGTTGCGCTTTATTCCTCCCGATGATATTGATTATCGACAGCCGGGGGCGGTGGGTGTGGGGGATTTGTTCGTTATGGGAAATACGCTTTGCATAATTATTCCCGAAACATGGTTAAGCGAAGCGGAGTATCCGGTTATCGTTGACCCCGCTATCGGTACTACCACCGTGGGAGCCAAGAAGAATTGCATGACCCTGAAAAACATGATGAGGATGACGAACAAAACTGGAGTCCACTCTGGTTTGAAATATCAGTTGAGGTAAACAAGTTTTCGGTTCCGCAGGACTTTTCACGCACTTTGCCGCATAGCGGCCTCTAAACTTGCGGGCAGGCATTGGAAGGTTTTATTCCGCAGAACGCGGCGAAACAGATATGTTTATGCAAAATATCAACGCCGGTGAATCCGACAGTCCTCATTAACTCCATCTGGCAGGTTACGGAGCGGGGGCTGTCTTCTTTTTCGATGTAATCCAGAACCTTGCTGCAGTATTCCGGGCCGCCGGTTTCGTTCAGGTAGTTTTTATAATGCTCCCATATATATTCAGTCAGGACAGGGGTATCCTGCGCAACCAAATCGGAAATCATCAGGCATCCGCCAGGCTTAAGCGATATATACAGTTTTGCAAATGCCCGCTTCCAGTCGACGTCGTCCCTTAAATGATGAAGTACCGCGCCGGCAAGAATGATGTCAAAGCGATTTTCGCCTAAAGGAGCGGTTCTAATATCGCTTTGCATGACATTTACCGCGCCTGCCGTCAGCGGTTTTACCCGCTCGCAAGCCCTGTTAAGCATGTTGAGGCTTAAATCGAGCAAAACGCAATCCAAGTCGGGTATCTTATCCAGCATCTTGACGGTGTAATTTCCCGCGCCGCAACCAACATCAAGAAGCGTTCTTGCGCCGGGATTAACGCGTTTTGCCGCTTCCGTGATGAGTTCCAACGAAAGCGGCGCGTCAACTGTTGAAACCTGACCGGTGTCGAGATTGGAAAAACGCTCCACGTCTCCGTCAAAACGCCTCCTGATTTCATCAACAGTTGACTTGTTCATAACGTTCATGATGCCGCTTTCAGTCGCGTATGCCAACTGCCCTTGTCTTGCCGAAGGCGCTGAGCGCGCGTAAACCCGCGAGAAGCGCCGGCCGCTTAGCGGCCGTGGCAGTGTTTGTATTTTTTGCCGCTGCCGCACGGACAAGGGTCGTTGCGCCCGACTTTTGGATGGGAACGGACCACGGTTACGTTATCGCCCTGCGGACGGCTGCCAACTGAGCGGCTCTGCGTCATGCCGCCTTCCGCGGGTCTGTCCGCCCCCGCCGCGAAACTGGCTACGCTTCCGTGACTCGCCGACATCGCCATGTTCCGCGTCCGCGCCTCATGATCGCCCGCCTGCGCGATGCGCACAAGATGCGTCCGCGAGGCTATCTCAGAACGTATCTTGTCAACCATCTCGTAAAATATGTTAAAGCCTTCAAGTTTGTACTCTGTAAGCGGATTCTTCTGCGCGTAGTGCCGCAGGTACACCGCCTCGCGCAAAGCCTCCATGCTCTCAAGATGGTCCAGCCACATACGGTCGATAAACTGCAAATACTGCATCCTGATAAACGAGTTCATCACGGCGCCGCCTATCAAAGCGGCTTTTTCGTCAATGTCCTTTCGCAGATCTTCAACGATGGTTTTTTCAAGCTGTTCAGGCGGAACGGATTTGTCTGTTTCCGCAGGCAGCGCGTAGTTGAACTTTGTTTTCAGGTACGCGGCAAGGGCCTTTAGCGCTGCCTCGCCGCCGTTCTTAACGTCGGATCGGTAACCTGCGATCGCCTCCGCAACCATGTCCGCCGTGGTATCGTCAACGCGCTTCCGCAAGTCTTCATCCTGTATGATAGCGTCCCGCTGTTCGTAAATGAACTTTCGTTGCTGGTTGAGGACGTCATCGTATTCCAGCAGATGCTTTCGGATCTCAAAGTTACGTTCCTCAACCTTTTTTTGGGCGCGTTCGATACTCTTGTTCAGTATCGGGTGGAAGATGGGTTCGCCCGCCTCCATCCCGATGCGGGTCATCAGGTTTTTGATCTTACCGCCGCCGAAGAGTCTCATCAGGTCGTCATCCATCGATATGAAAAACTTGCTCCTGCCCGGGTCGCCCTGCCTGCCGGAACGCCCGCGCAACTGGTTGTCTATACGCCGGCTCTCGTGCCGTTCCGTGCCGATCACGTAGAGACCGCCGAGCGATTTTACCTCGTCGTAGTTTTTCCTCCACTTTTCGGTCTCGTCCCGCAACACGGCGGCGTACTTTTCGGGATCGGAGTTATCGCCTGCCTTCTTCCGCGCTTGATGTTCGGCGTTTCCGCCCAGCTTTATGTCCGTGCCGCGGCCTGCCATGTTCGTGGCTATCGTAACGGCGCCCTTTTCGCCGGCCTCCGCTATGATCATCGCCTCGCGTGCGTGGTTTTTGGCGTTCAATACCTCGTGCCTGACACCGCGCTTAGTTAGCAAGCGGGACAGCTTTTCCGACTTCTCGATGGACACAGTGCCCACAAGCACGGGTTGCCCCCGCTTGTGGGCCGTCGCTATCTCGTCGCATAGCGAGTGGAATTTGTCGTCCTCGTTCAGGTACACTACGTCGTCTTCGTCGACGCGAATGACCGGAACATTGGTCGGAATTACAACAACATCAAGGTTGTAAATCTTGCCAAATTCCACCGCTTCCGTGTCGGCGGTTCCCGTCATGCCCGAAATCTTTTTGTAAAGCCTGAAATAGTTCTGAAACGTGATAGTCGCCAGCGTGCGGTTGCGCTGTTTGATTCTGATATGCTCTTTCGCCTCAATAGCCTGATGAAGCCCGTCCGAATAACGCCTGCCGTGCAGTATGCGTCCCGTGAACTCGTCCACTATATGCACTTCGCCGTCTTTCACGACATAATCGACATCAATATGAAAGAGCTTGTGGGAGCGGAGCGCCTGCGTAAAGTAATGCAGATACTCAAAATTCTCCTCGTCTACTATCTGCCCTTTAATAAGGCCGCGCTTCTGTAACAGCTCTTCGATCTTGGCAAGCCCGTCGTTGGTAAACGAAACGCTTTTGTTTTTTTCGTTCAGTTTGTAGTCGCCGGTTACCTCTTCTCCCTGCGTCTCGTCGGGATAATCGCCGTCCTCTTTTTTTTCAACCTCGACAAGAGTGCCTAGCAGCTTGTCAACTTCGGCAAACTTGAACGTGTCGTCCTCCGCCGCGCCGGAAATTATCAGCGGAGTGCGCGCCTCGTCAATCAGTATCGAGTCGATCTCGTCGATGACGCAAAAGTTATGCCCCCGCTGCACCCGCTGGTTAAAGCCGGCATGCATATTATCCCGCAGATAATCGAAGCCGAATTCGTTGTTCGTGCCGTAAGTTATATCCCGCCCGTAGTTTTCTTTGCGCCGCTCGTTGTCCATATCCGAAAGTATCGTGCCTACGCTCACGCCCAGATACTCGTAAACCGGCCCCATCCACGCGGCGTCCCGCTCCGCCAAATAATCGTTAACGGTAACGACATGGACTCCCTTGCCGGAGATCGCGTTCAGGTACGCTGTGGCAACGCTCATCA
>JAIRSQ010000032.1 GCA_031255395.1 Spirochaetaceae bacterium
TATTTTATGTTCGTGTATTCGCCGACAAGGTTATAAATCTGCCACGCATGGCCGTCAATGTCAAACACCCGCGAGTCGTAGGCCTCGTACATCGAAGGGAGGGGAGCCACGGGCAGCGGCACGAATACGGACTCAGGGGACGCGTTCAGAGCGACCCATGACACGACGTTGATAGGATACGGCAGATCGGAACGTGCCTGATTGACGTAGGTAACATTGGTGTAGTATATGCCTATGGCCCGTTCCCACGCGCCGATAAGCTCCGCCGAAGGATCGCCGACATCCCCGCCAGGATCGTTCGGCCCCAGATAACGGTTGGGGTTGCCCCACGGGCCCGCCGCCATCCCTTTGGTAAGGTCGAACTCGGTGCCTTCATAATGATCGCGGTGCATGGCGATGACATCGGTCAAAGTGATGGGCTTGTCGGGCTTCACCGAAAAAGGATAGGCGCGTGTCAGTCCGCCCGTCCCGTCTGTCACCCACGGGGACAGCTTGAGGGACGGTGCCATGAGTGAAAGCCCGCGCCATACCCGCCGCAACGAGTAGTACGGATGGCTGTATTCGCCCTTACTAACCGTCGCAAGCCAGTCCATGAGCTCAGGATTGTCCGTGGACGGGGTGAACCAGCCCAGCTCTGACGCGATGGAAAACAGGTGATCGCCGTACATCAGGCTGATGTTCCGTTCCGCCGGGTCCACATCGCGGATGCGAAACTCGTTGGCCGCGATAAAAAACTCGCCGTCCGGCACCAGACGGGCGACCCACAACCCTCCGGCCTTCCCGTCGTAGTCTGTGGGCAAGGGGGCCATTTCGATGACCCACGCCTCGTTCGCGTCCCCTACCGGCAGAGTTTCGCCCGTGCCCCAGTAGCCGTATTTGTCGATAAGGAACCCAATCAGCTTAACCGCATCGCGGGCGGTCTTGCAGTTTTCCAGCGCGATGCGGGAAAGTTCCGAAGAGTAAAAAATGCGCTTACCCGGCACAGGCTCAATGGTCGCCTTTGAACCGTTGGTACATTCGCCGAACATCACTCCCCATTCATTGGAAATGCCGTAGCTGCAATCCAGATAGGAATATGTCGTCTCCCGGTCTTTTTCGCCCAAAACCGCAAATATCTCGCTGTACGGCACCGCGCCGATAGCTTTCGTGCGGGGCATACCGGGGTGGCGGTAGGCGTCCGGGCCGTCATCCTTTTGAATTCTGGGGATAAGAAATGCGTTGTATTCCGGCATATTTTCCAACGCTACCGCGCTGGGATAGACGAGGCGAGCCCCGTTCGGGTCGATGGCGGCGCGTGGAACATAGACGATGCTCGAATCGTTATCGAGATGCCCGTCATCGGAATGGCTCACCATGACGCTTCCGTCAGCGCTTGCCCCCTTCGTAACGATGGTCGTTGTGCAGGCGAAAGCCGCTGAATTGCCAAACAGAGCGCACGCCGCGATTAAAGCGACGGCTTTTTTCATAAAATCTGTCATAATTTTGTTTATTCTCCTATTTTTTTCTGAAGATTGTTATTTGAGCCTGTTACAAACTGAAGTTTTGGAACAAGCTCATTTTTTACGCTATACTGAAAACGTCCCTATTTGCAATAATCAGAGGCAATGAAAAATATCCGCGACGGCAATTCCGGTTTCGAGCGCGCAAACGGCGTTGTTTGCCATAAAGCGCGGCTGGAGTGAAAATAGAGCTTGACGCGCCTGCATGGAACGTGTAGACTTGAAAAGCAAACAACGGCGCGTTGCCCCCGTATAACCCGCAAGGAGATTTAAAAATGACGAGGCTCATAAAGGTTGACGCGGGAAAGTGCAATAACTGCCACTCCTGCATATCGGTCTGCCCGGTGAAAAACTGTCTTGACGGATCTGGCGACAAGATAGCGATCATAGCGGAACGATGTTTGGGTTGCGGACGTTGCGTTACCGCCTGCGCAAGTCGAGCCCGCTCCTTAAACGACGATACGGAAGCGTTCTTCGAAGCGCTTGACTCCAAGACTCCGGCAATAGTTATGGCGGCTCCGTCCATCGTAACCGTGTTCGACGATGTTTTCCGGCTGGCGGGATTTTTGAAATCTTGCGGCGTTTTGGCGTTCTTTGATGTCGCCTTCGGCGCCGAATTGACTGTTCGCAGCTATCTCGAATACGCGCGAGAAGCAAACCCGCGTATAATCATAGCGCAACCCTGCTCCGCCATCGTCAATTACTGCGAGATGTACGCTCCCGGCCTCTTGAAGTACCTCGCTCCGGTTCATAGCCCGATGCTGCACGCGGCGATAATGATAAAGAATTACTATCCTGAATACGCGGGAGCGAAGATTGCGGCAATATCGCCCTGCGTGGCAAAGAAGCGCGAATTTGAAGAGACGGGCTATATTGATTTTAACGTAACCATGACCGGATTAAAAAGCTATCTCGAAAAAAAAAATATCGATATAAACGGTTTTGACCCGTGCGATTTTGACGGCCCAATGCCGGAACGCGCCGTGTCGTTTTCGTCGCCCGGCGGATTAAAAACCACGATTCTGCGGGACGCTACTGCACTGGCGGGCAAAATACGGCAGGTTGAAGGCACTTCAACCGTCTATAAATACCTTGACAGTATTCCGGTTATGCTTGAAGAGGGAGTTGCCCCTTTCATCGTTGACTGCCTTAGCTGTTCCGCCGGCTGTAACGGCGGGCCGGGCACGCCGAATTTTGACCGTCCTGTCGACTCGCTGGAGAACAGGATAGAGGAGCGGCTCAAGGAACAGACGCGGCGCAACAGGCATATTTTCGGCAACCGCATAAAAGGCGAGATAAACCGTTTCTGGAAGCCGGGTCTTTACGGCCGCTCGTACAAAGATTGCAGCGAAAATCTTTCAGGTTACCGCATACCGACCGAGAAAGACCTCAATCTTATATATTACAGGATGAAGAAGACAGGCGAGTCCGATTTCCTTAACTGCGCCGCCTGCGGGTATGGCAGTTGCCGCGGCATGGCGGAGGCAATATTTAACGGGCTGAACCGTCCCGAAAACTGCCACCTCTACCTGAAAAAAGAAGTTGACGAGCGACTGCACGAGCATAGAAGCATCCTCGAATACGTGCGGGAAGGCATATTTCTGCTTGACAGCGGCTGGCGTATCCTGCCGTCTTATTCTAAGGCTCTGGAAGAAATTTTTAGGCGCGATATGCTGGCGGGGCTTCCTGTCATGGAAATTTTTTCAGGGTTTTTTAGCAAAGAAAAATTAAAAGAAATCGAAGCGTTTCTGGACGAGGCTTTCGATATATCGGTACCGTACAGCGAAATTCAAAATGCCATACTGCAGGAAGGCACAGAAGCCAGTTTTGTGAACCTTGACGGCGGCTTTGACAAGCGTTTGCTCTATTTCGCTGTCGAACGGATAGGGGACGAAAAAACCGTGCAAAAACTACTCGTCATCGTCAGGGACGGCAGCGCAAGCGGCGCCGTGAAAAACGGAAACGCGGAAAAAACAGAACCGTCCCCGGCGGTTTTTAAACAGATTGAGGGCAGTCTTGCCGGTTTTTCCGGCAACAGGACGCTTAGGCTGGCATTGCAAGCGCTGGCCGAAAAATGCCTTGCGTTCTGCGCTACGCCATTAGGCAGGATGGCGCCAGGCAAGGCCGCGGGAGAGCGAATATCATTTAACGCGCGTTACGGCGGCGAGCGCCTTTACGTTTCGTGCCGCCATAACGGAGCCGGGCTGGACGGCGGCAAGGTCGCGCGGGCGGCCGGCGAGGCGGACACGGCAAATCGCTCGGAACGCGAGACGGCGCGGCTTTTTTACAGGCTATGTCTTTCCGGAATAACGGGCGAACTAAAATCCCTTTCCTGCGTCGGCATACAGATAGCCAATAAAAAAGATTACTGCCGTCTGGATCTGGTTTTCCTGAAGGCTAAGGCTGCGGAATTGGCGATAGCCAGTATAGAATAGGAATGGTGAGACGAGTGTCCTTTGGGGTCAGGCGTTGTCCCGAACCACGAAGGAAACTACGCGGTATTCCAGCAATTGCAGTATTTCAAGAACATTGTTTACTTTGGCAAAAGGGACGTCCCTGTCCGCGATGATGTGTATCCGCGTGTCCGGGGCGGAGCGGTACAGATCGTCGACAGCGATTTCCACTTCGGCCAAGGTCGAGGGCGCGCCGTTTATGTAGACAGTGCCGGATTCGTCTATCCATAATTCAAGATTCTTTTTGTCGTTTACCTTAGTGGCGGCCTCGTCAGCTTCCGGGTAATCGATTTTTACCTCTTTGCGGTAGTTTATCAGCGAAACGAGCATTATGAATATCAGAAGCAGGAACGCGACATCGGACATCGCGTTCATCGGGACCAGAAACGGGCGGCGTGGGCGGCTGAACCTCATCCTTCCGCCTCTTTCATCTTGAACGAAAAGGATTCGACCCTTAGCTTTTGGGCGAGTTCCACGAAAGACACTACGCTCTGCCATGGCGCATCGGGCGAAATTGACAGCGCTACGGCAAGGTTTGGGTTCCGTGCCGTGCCGTTCCTTACGGTCCGTTCCACAGTTCCCATGTCAACCGCGCTTCCGCCCGAAATTACGCTGCCCGACCCGTCAATTTCGTAGCGGAGTATGTCCTCCCGTGCCACAAGGCGCGTAGAATCTTTGGCGGGCAGGTTTATCAAAAAGCCTTTGTTTATGTTGAATCCGGCGATAACGATAAAATAGATTATCAGCAAAAATGCCAGATCGCTTAAGGCCGAATTCTCTTCAAACTTTTTTTTAGCGCGCCGCTTAATTGCCACCGCTCGCGATCTCCAGTATTAATTCCGAGCAGGATTTTTCGGCGGCGGCGGCAAAACCGTCCACGGCGTGGGTCAAAAGCGAGTTGGCGACCATCGCGATTATCGCGATTATAAGGCCGAAAACAGTGGTTATCAGCGCCTCGTAGATGCCGTTGGCGACTATCTGAGCGTTCACCTCCGTGGCTTCCGCTATCGATTTGAACGCGCCTATCATGCCGGAAACCGTTCCCAGAAAGCCGGTAAGCGGCGATATGGCTCCGAGCGCGGTAAGAAAGTCAAAGCCGCTTTCCAGTTCGTTGACGCGGTTCAGCGCCTCCGTCTCCGCCGCCTTTTCCATCATGCTTTCCGATTGCCCGGCGCGGTTTAGCAGCGCAAGAAGTATCCGCGCCCCCGCGGACCGCTTTGTTTTTCCGGCCAGATATTCCTTCGCTCCCGCTATATCTTTTTCGCGCGCGTATTTCATCACGTTCCGGTTAAGTTCTTCCATCCGCAGGTCATGGGATAGCAGGAATATGACCCGCTCCAGCGCTATCGACACTGTCGCAATCGAAAAAACCAGCAGCGGCCACATAAAAATGCCGCCCATCCTAAAAAATTCCAGCAGTTGCAACCCTTCGGCGTTACTCATTTTACCGTCCTGCCCCAATGTTACCCGTTTTCCCCTCCGCTGTGAAGGCGGCCCGGCAAACAATGCCATTGCGAGACCTCGGCAAATTGCCGCAGCAACTTGCCGATAGCGGCGAAACAATCCAACAAAGGGCAATCCCCGCACTGGATCGCTTAGCCCTGGCGGGCTCGCAATGACGACAGCCTAGGGGCCTGACCCCAAAGCAAGCCGACTCGCAGCCCTACAATCGGCCTCATTCCTAATGGCTCATTGCTCACTACTCATTACTCATTAAGCACGCGGGTTTGACTATCCTTTAGCAACGCGGATAGACTTAAGGTATGCGTATCCAAATGAGGGGCGTTTGCAAATCGTTTTTGAACGCGGCTGTGCTGAAGGATGTTGATTTCGACCTCGAAAGCGGCGAAGTTCACGCCCTGATGGGCGAAAACGGTGCGGGAAAATCAACGCTGATGAAGACGCTCATGGGCGTGTACGCGAAAGATTCGGGCGTTATTCTCATTGACGGCAGACAGGTAAATTTTTTCCATCCCAAGCAGGTAAAGGGCATCGATGACCTTGTGAACAAGGGAATCCATGTTCTTATCGTTAATCCGGTCGATTCCGCGGCGGTCGCTCCTGCCGTACGAGACGTCATCGACAGGGGCATCAAAGTCATAACGGTTGACAGGTATGTTGACGAGGCCGAGATTGACATTGACACCTACATAGGCACCGACAAAGTGATAGCCGCCAACAAGGCGGGAAAATACTTTGCGCTGATTGCGGGTCAGGACGCGGTGATTGCCGTTCTTGAAGGCATCCCTTCGACATCAAGCAACCTTGACCGCATGGAGGGGT
>JAIRSQ010000074.1 GCA_031255395.1 Spirochaetaceae bacterium
TTTTCAAATTCATATACATTATCAGCGTCCTGTTTATTGATATATAATTCAAGCCGTTCAATCTCATCGATAAAAACATTCTCCCACATATAGTTTTCAGCGCCGGGTTTTCGGTGATACATTTCTACCATGTCCCGAAAAACATCATTGAAGGATTGGGACAAGAACACGGGCCCGTACATTACCCATGAATCAGTGCCGCCGATAGTTACGCCGGTTATTCTTCCTGAATCCGATGTCGTAACGCACCATTCAGACGACTCGCCGCTTTTAAACACGCAGCTGTACCAGCTCCCGGTTTCTTCGGCATGGAAAATATTGTTCCGCATCCAGTTGTCGGCGGACAGAATATAGGAATTCTTCAAATAATCTCTGGCATAATACAGACTTGAAAGATTGTTTCTTTTGGCGAAATCGGGGTTGAATATCAGTTTTATGTTATACTTGTCTATAAGATAATCGAACTTTTCTTTTAGGTATCCGACAACTATAATAATATCGTCAATCCCTCTTTCCCGCAGCTGTTGTATCTGACGTTCCAGCATCGGAACGCCTTTAACGGGAATCAATCCCTTGGGCAGTTCAAAGGTAAGCGGTACAAACCGCGAGCCGAAACCGGCGGCAAGGATAATGGCGTTGTCTACCTTAGGCATTGATATTCTCCATTTTAGCGACCGTTTCAAACCGGATAGCGAAAAACATGGCCGCGGGATTAGCGGCATAAATACGCCCGCGCAGGCGTATTTATCCCACCCTCGCGTTCTTAGACATTGCGCAATCGCCTTGCAAACGGGCATTCCGCTATTTCTCTAAAAATCCCGCTAAATCACGCCTTTTGACAGACATTCCACGATTCTTTTGACCGCTCGAATCACGGGGGCCTGAAGAACTGAGGACGGCGCTTGTACAGGTCGTGATGGGGCCTCGCCGGATGAAGGCAACGACTTGCGCGTGGCGGCTGATGAAGAGGTATGAGGCGATGAAGCTGAGCAAGGGTTCCGGCAAAACGATAACGGCTACGGCGAGGAAGATAGCGGTCATCATCTGGAAGATGCTCACCGAAGAGGCCGAGTTTGACACCGGGAAAATGACGGATCGGGGTCTAGAAAAGAAATCGTCGGACATGGGCGTTTTGGCAAAGGCGGCGGCGGAAGCTGCGGTAACCGGAAAAAAAGAAGCCCGCGAAGCGGCGAACGGATGAGGTGAAAATAACCGGCGTTGCCGGCAAAAAACGGAAAAAAGCCGGGTAGCGGCCTGTTTGCTGGTTGATTTTTTATAGGAGCAATGAGCAATGGTATCGATTTAGGGGTTGCGAGGTGTCCGGGGGAGCAGGCTTGTGGGCGAATGAGCAATGAGCAGTGAGTAATGAGGAATGGTTTTTAATGGGAGTTGGCGAGTCGGCTGGGCGAGCGGGTTGGTAGGCGAATGAGCAATGAGTAATAAGCTATGAGCGATGGGAGAGATTTCATTCGCGTATGCCAATCACCCTTGCCATATTTAAGGCACGGTTTGAAGTCCGCTTTAGGTATGCCTCCGCAGAACGGATGTAAGACCAACTGGCGGACTTCCAGTACCTTGACTGAATGCGGCGGAGTGGAATAAGCTGTTACCGATTCGAGAGATTAGCTCATCTGGATAGAGCGTCAGCCTCCGGAGCTGAAGGTGGCAGGTTCGAGTCCTGTATCTCTCATATCTTTCACTGGACGGCGGTTTTGGTATGGATATTCAACGGATAATAAAGAATTTGCACCCGTTGGAAGTCAAAATCATTCTTCACTACGGGAAAACGGACGAGCTATCCGCCGAATCGGTTGAGAATGAGCTTGATTTTAAACGCGGAAATGGGAATCAGGCACTTTCATGGCTCTTGACAAAGGGAATTATAGTTGAAAAGCGGCGCGAAACAGCCGTTTTCTATGAATTAACGGAACTTGGCCGCTTTTGGAAGGAAAAAGGGACGCCGGAAGAGCGTATTCTGGAGCTTATTCGAATAAAACCCGGCCTTACCCTGCCCGAAATTGCCGTCACGCTGGGGATCGAAAGCAAGGACGCGGGCAGCGCGTTCGGAATTCTGTCAAAACTTGGACTGCTGGGTATGGACAGCGAAAAACGGGTCGGCATAATCCTGCCACCGGAGCAGCTTGCGAACGGCCGCCCTTCCTCCGGTCCCGCCGCCGAGCGTTTTGCCGTGGTGCGCGACCTCTTGGACAAGGCCGCTGAGAGCGGAGCGTTGCCCGAAACCTCGCTCAGCGCGGCGGAAAAACAGACACTTTCAAGTTTGGCCAAAAAGCGCGGCGCGGCGGACTCCGCTTTCCGCGTTATTGAGCGCGAAACCGCGTTTTTTATCTTTGCCGAAAGGTATGCCGCTGTGCGCGCCGCGCTGGAAGATGCCGGCGTAAGCGGAGACGAGATCGGCGTTCTTACCGCCGAAACGCTTGAAACAGGCTCGTGGCGAAACAAGAAATTCAGGGCGTACAACGTGCAAGTGCCGCCGACCCGACTTTTGACGGGCAGAACCAACGCCTATTCGCAGTTTTTGGAACAAACGAAAGACAAACTGACAAGTTTGGGTTTCGAAGAATTTGACGGACCGCTCGTCGAAACCGAATTCTGGAATTCGGACGCGCTGTTCATGCCTCAGTTCCACGCGGCACGGGACATTCACGACGTATACCGCGTTTCGGAGCCGTCCGCGGCCAAAACTATCGACGAACCGTGGCTATCCGCGGTTGCCGCGGCTCACGAAAATGGCGGCGGAACGGGCAGTCGCGGCTGGGGCTATGCGTTTGACCGCGATTTCGCCAAACGACTCATCCTCCGAAGCCAAGGCACCGTTATGTCCGCAAAAACCCTTCCGCACGCGAAAATCCCCGGCAAATACTTCGGGATACTGCGCTGTTTTCGCTACGACAAGGTAGACGCCACCCATCTGTCGGACTTCTACCAAACAGAAGGCATCGTGCTTGGCGAAGACGTAAACCTCCGCACGCTGCTTGGAATGCTGGAAATGTTCGCTGTCGAAGTGGCGGGCGCAAAAGAAGTAAAATACGTCCCCGGCTACTTCCCGTTCACCGAGCCGTCTGTCGAAGTGCATATCAAACACCCCAAACTGGGATGGTTCGAACTCGGCGGCTCCGGTATATTCCGCCCTGAGGTAACGTCCTCGCTGGGGGTCAGCGTCCCGGTCGCTGCGTGGGGCATCGGCATCGACCGCATGGCACTGATGGCACTTGGCTTGAGCGATTTGCGGGAACTTTTTAGCTATGACATCGAAGCCGTCCGTCTCCGCACGCACTCTCGCTAACCCCGTTTGCGGGTTTTAACCTTCGAACGCGAATTAGGGGCAGACACATAGGCATGACGCGCTGAGGCGGGGATCTCGGGCAGAGTTATCCCGTGTCCGCTTGCAGACGGAATTGCAGAGACTGGTTTTCGCGTCGTTTTTGCCGCCTTGGGGCGGGTTTACCCGCGGTTAGGCGGGGGCGAGACGGATTTTCGGGGGATTTTAGCCGGTTCTCCCTTAAAGGGTCTGACCCTAGTCCTCGTTTCCAATGTCAGAGGTCTGACCCCGGCCTGCGTCCTCCCCGAAAGGGGCATGACCCCTCCCTCAGCCGGCAAAAGTTCCGCCGTATCCGCGTTCGCCGCTACCAAACTCAAGTGCTTCGTTCCCTCAGGCAGTTCGCCTTCCACGATCCTAGACCAGTACCGGTCGCCCCAGATATGCCCGCTCCAGCCGTTCAACAAGTTGAACCTAACAGCAAAGGTCTGCTTGAGCCACAGCATAATACGCGGCAACTGAAACCCGTCCGCAGGCTTGATGTAAAAGACAAGCAGCGCGTCCTTCAGACACAGTCCGTGAATCTCAAAGTCGAAACGCGCCGCGGCATCGTCCAAAACTCGGGCGAAAAGACGTATTGCCTGCCTCGACTGGAATAACGGCTTCCGGTTGTTTACGGCCGTGCGGATTTCATACCACGCGCCATCTTTAAGTTTTCTTAAAGTTCTCATGCATACTTATTGCGGCAACGCGCGGTTTTGCTTTAATTTGGCGCGAAAAACATGAGAAACAAGCCTGTTTCAGAGCTAATTGGCAGAGCGCTTTTTTGGAACAGCCTCAAATGCGCGTTTTGCATAAACGGAGTTTATCGTTGCCGTTTTTTGTCCCTGATTCGCATGATTAGAAAAGAACGTTTTGCAGGCGGCGTCCTTTTTGCGAAACATAAAAATTCAAACAGACGCCGCTAACGGCAACGTACGCCTTTAAGAAAAGACAAAACGAAGTTATGACCGCGAATGCGGGTAATCCTTGTACAGGAAACGGCGTACCTTTTTTTGCGCGTTTTTTTCTAGTTCCTCGTTTTGCACCGCAAAATCGCTTATCTTCTTATAGACTGGCAACGTGCGGTTCACCCGCTCAATCTCGTTCTTTACCAGACCGCGTATAAAATCATCTGAAAGCGTTTGTTCGGGGTAGTCCTCCGCAATCGCATCGCGGTTTGGAACCGTCAACGCGAAAATGGTCTCGCCCGCCGATTCCCGCTTTCCAAGTATGAGTATTTCGCATACAACGCGCGAGTCGTTGAACTGGCTTTCGATTTCTTCAGGGTAAATGTTCTTACCGCCGCTCGAAACGATAAGATTCTTCTTACGTCCGTTGATAAATACAAACCCGTCATTGTCTATGTAACCGAGGTCGCCTGTCTTAAGATAGCCGTCTTTGGTAAACATTTCCGCTGTCGCTTCGGGATTTTTGTAGTAACCGAGCATCAGTGACGGGGATTTTACGACAATTTCGCCGTGTTCACCAATGCCGAGTTCCAGCGTGTCATCGTTTTGGTCCACGATTTTGACATCCGTGTATTTTACGGGAAGTCCGACAGACGCGTTGCGTTTGTACTTGGTCGCGCCTACGCTGACAAGCGGGCTGTTTTCGCTCATTCCGTAGCCCTGAACGATGTTAAAGCCAAAGGAATCAAAAAAATCAGCGGTTTGCGGGTTCAACGGACCGCCTCCCGCGACCATCATCTGTATGGATTCGAGTCCTGCCTTCTTGCGAATAAAGCGAAATACTTTCCTGCCGAAATCCGGATCGCCTTTTTTTGCCTTTGCAAGGGCGATTTTCCGCAAAACGTCCAAAACCGTCCGCACGATGGCGGGAGTTTTTTGATATTTTGAGTTGATTGCTCCCATCACCTTGTCATAAAGCAACGGCACGGCTATAAGGAATGTGCCGCTCGCGTCATGAATGTCGTCAAGCACCACCTGTCCGACTAATTTTGAAACGATGATTGTGGGTATGCCAATGGAAAACGGAGCTATGAACGAGCAGGTCGTCGGGTAGGTGTGATGAAGCGGCAACACATTGATAAAAACGTCATTTTGTGTTGGCTGTAGGATGCGCACCGCCGCGCCGGCATTTGCTATGATTGCGGCGTGGCTAAGCGTAACGCCTTTTGAGAGCCCGGTAGTGCCCGACGTAAACACGATAGACATCGGGTCATTGCCGTCAACGTCGCTTGCGGGCGGCAATTGTTGCGCGTCAGCGTCGGAGCCGAAGGCGGCAAAATCGCCGTTTCCGGCGATCTGCACCAGAACATCGGCATTTACTCCGAGAGATGAGAGACGCGCCGCAAAATCCGCCTTGCGCTCCGAGAAGAAAAACGCGCGAATCTCCGCCGTTTTCAGTATATTAATACATTCAGCTTCTGTGGTAAGGAAGTCTATCGGCACTATCACGCATCCGGCGGCAGCCGCCCCAAGCCAAACGGCCATCCATTCGGGCCGGTTTTCCGCCCACAGCGCGACGCGGTCTCCTTTGGCAAGGCCGGCTTTCAGCAACCCCCGCGCCACGCGCCGGCATTCAGACACGAACCGCCCGAATGTCCAAACCGTGAATTCTTTCTGTTTTTCGGCGCGATAAAAAATCGCTTTATCGTTGCCGTGTTCTTTATCGCACCAGTCAAGAAATTCGATAAAATTACGAAAACTTAGATCAGGCCAGTCCGCCATATACTGATTTGGATCTAACATAATTTCATTATATCAAATATTGGCGGATTATTGAAGCCGTTCCGCATGAATATTCTTGCATTCGACAACAGTCATGCCGATGAAAACTCCGGCGATGCCGGCATGGCAGTCCGAGCTCAGCGCGCGCAGTTCCGGCGCGTTCTTGTTTGAAAAACGCCAGCGAGCGCCAGTATCGCCGCTTGGAGCAGGAATGAAGCGTCCAAACTCATGGCGGACGACAGCAGAGTCTGGTCGACGCCTGACTTGAGCGCGGCGTAGAACAGGGCGGCGGGTATCAGCGCGAAAAAACCGTTTCCGGCGATTAGCGCGCAGGCGATTCCCGCCCATCCTAGACCGCCGCTAAAGCCTTGGTAGCAGAGGCCGTAAGACCCCGCCACGGCGAAAAAGCCGCAAAGACCGCCCGCTCCGCCGGACAGCCCCA
Organism: Spirochaetaceae bacterium; assembly: GCA_031255395.1. Classification (GTDB taxonomy): domain Bacteria; phylum Spirochaetota; class Spirochaetia; order Treponematales; family Breznakiellaceae; genus JAIRMY01. The sequence goes on from JAIRSQ010000074.1 coordinate 6,452, forward strand.
TAGCCGGAACGCGGAAAGCCGCCGCGTCAATGCCCCCGTAACGGGCAAATGCGGGGCTTGAACCGGCTATACGGAAGCGGTACCCTGCCCCCGTGTTGCCGATTAGGACACCGGACGCAACGCAGAGACATAGCGAAATAATGAATGACAGCGACAGCGCGGACGGCGGCAGGACGCGCGGCAGCGTGGCCGCAAAACGCGGGGTTGCCAGCAGATTCCCGGAAATGTCGCGTAGCGGCCCAGTGATCAGCGCGTCCGCTACAGGCGTCAGGGTTGCGGACAGCAGGAAACTCGTGATAAGCACGTCCGCTCCTGAAATCCTGTTCAAAACGGCGCAGAAAACCCCCATGCCCGCGCCGACAAGGCAAGCTGCGGTTGCGGCAAGGCAGAGCGCGATTGCGGAGGGACAAGCCGGTGGCAAGTACAGCAACGCGCAGGCCGCCGCCAGCCCTCCCAGATATATTTGGCCTTCAAGACCGAGGTTGAACAGCCCGCTCCTGAACGCGAAAGCCGCTCCAAGCGCGGCGCATAGGAGCAGCGCCATATAATCAAGCGTATTTCCGGCAAACCACGCTGACGACCACGGGCCGGTAACAAAGTTAAGCGCCGCCGTCATTCGTCCCCGCCGCCGTTCCCGAGATTCCGGCTATCGCGCCGTTGATCCGCGACTTGACGGCGGAAACATCGGCGTTCAAAAGCTCCTCCTGCCTCAAATGGAGCGACACGCTCCCGCCACACATCACAAAAACCTCGTCCGAAACCTCAAGCAGATCGTTCAAATCCGACAGGAATAGCAACGCTGTCTTTCCCGTATCCGCTTCGGAGCGCAACAGGCTGAACAGGGAGCGGCGGCGGCGCGTATCAAGCCCCCAGCCCGGTTCTGACATCAGGATGACGGCGGCGTTTTCGGCCAGTTCGCGCGCGGCAAGGAGGCTTTGCAACATGCCTCCCGACAGCGCCCACGCCTTGACGGACGGCGAATATTTTACGCCCGCCCCGCGCGCTAGCGAGATGGTCCACTCGCGGAGCGAACGGGAATCGAGCCACTCCGCCCGCGCAAGGGCGCGGACGGGGCGCGTAAACCGCCTGTACGCGTGTATCACGAGGTTGTCGCTTATAGAAAGTGCCCTGTCCCACGCGGCGGCGGAGCCGCTGCCCATGCCGAGGTAAACGCCGCCGCTCTCGCGGAAACGGCGGATGCCTTTGACAGCGCTCCCGTCAATACTCACGCTGCCGGACGAGAGCCGCAGAAAACCCGCGACCGCAAGCAACAGCGTCTCGACGCCGCTCTCCCTGACTCCCGCAAGCCCGTATATCATGCCGCCGCGCAATTCCATGTTCACGGAACGGATCGACGGTCCGTCCGTCCGCTCAGCCGAGAGGCCGACAATTTCGAGCCTCGCCTTAGCGGAAGGGCTGAGCCGTCTTGCGGAAGGTTTTGACGCCGTTTCTGAATGATCGCCGCCGAACATCAGCGCGATTATTTTTGGGGAATCGAATTCGTCGCTGTTCAGTGCGGCGGCGGTTACGCCTTTGCGGAGTACGGTGGCGCGGTTAGCCAATAACAGCGTCTCGTCTATCTTGTGCGAGACTATGACGGGCGAAACTCCCGATTCGGACAACCGCCTGAACAACGCGTAGAATTTTTCGCTTTCCTGCCGGTTTAGAACCGCCGTAGGCTCGTCAAAGATAATGAAACGAATTTTTCGCAATAGAGCCGCCAGTACCGCCGCCCTCTGCCGTCCCGCCGCGTCCAGCGTCTCGACCGGAGCGTCCGCCGGCAGATCGAAGCCCCATTCGCGGGACAGGCGGCTAACGGACTCCCGCGAAGCGGCCCTGCGTAAGAACGGCCCGCGCCGCGCCTCCGCTCCCAAAACGCAGGCTTCCCAGACGCGCAGGCCGGGGCATAGCTCCGGACGCTGTCGCACCATACCGATTCCAAACGAAAGTGCGTCCCGCGTCGAGGAAAAACGCCTGATTTTACCGTCCACGACGATTTCGCCGCTGTCAGGTCGCTGAAATCCGGCCAAAATCTGCATCAATGTCGATTTTCCCGCGCCGTTTTCTCCGAAAACGGCGTGTATTTCTCCACACCGCAGTTCAAGAGACGCTCCTTCCAGCGCTTTTGCCCCGTTAGATGGGAAAGTTTTGTAAATATTCCTCAATTCTATCAATTTTTCGCTAATTTTGAAGGTTTAATTCTCCGGAGCGAAGCCGCGCTAGCATTTCATGCTGTTTTTCGCGGACATTTTCGCTGACTTCGGTTATGTAGATCGGGTCGTCTTCGATGAAATCAACATATCCGTCCCGCACGCCGGCGACTTCGGCCTTGCCGAAGGGCAATTGTCCATTAAGAAAAAGTTTTATTTTGTTGTACGCCGCCTTGTCCTGGAACAGGACGCAACTGCCCGCGATGTACGGAGGGCGCACGGCGTAGCCGTTAGTGTCGAACCAGATGATGCGGACATCGCCCGCTTCCGCCGCCGCCTGAACCGCTCCTTCGTTTGCGCCGCCCGCTACGCAGAGCAACGCGCGCGCTCCCGCTCTGATCATGCCGGCTGCAAGCTCGGCGCATTTCGCCGCGTCGTACCAGTTGCCCACGACGCGGAAATCGACATCGATTCCTGAGTTCACGGCGGCGGCACCTTCCCTGTATCCGGGCAGTATCGTGTTGAGCATGACAGGGTATTCCTGTCCCGCGATTAGTCCTATCCTTCCGCCGCCGGCCTCTTCAACAAGCAATGCGGCCAAGTAGCCTGCCATGTAAGACTGTTCGCGCTGGTTGTAACGCAACGTGTAAATTGACGGATTGCCGGAAAGTTCGCCGTCCAGCAACATGAACAACTGGGACGGAAATTTGGAATGCACCGCTTCGGCCAGAGCGGGAAGCGACGGGTTCGACGACACGATAAGGTCATAGTTGCCGGAGGCGGCAAGCGACGTGAGTTTCGCTTCCCATTCCGCCTGATTGTAGCCGCCTTCCACGACTTGCGCCGATGCGGCCGGGTATTCGTCAACGGCCCGCTTTACGCCGTCCGCAAGCATAGCGTAGATAGGACTGCCCGAAACCGCTCCGGGTATGAACACCGCTATCGAGACCGGAGCGGATTCTGCCGCGCTCTCAATTGCCGGACGCGCCTTGGGCGTGCATCCTGCCAACAGGACGACGATAGAAAACGCCGTCATTTTCCTAAGAACATTCATCAATCTGCCTCCGTAAAGAGATGGTTCGGAGTCTCGCTGATGGATTATGGAGATTGTCGGGCACGCGCCCCGCGGCGCCGGCGTTATGCGGCAGTCGTAACAAAAACCAATTTTCTCCCATCCGGACTACACCGTCGGCGCCGGAATTTCACCGGTTCAGTCCAAAACCGCATGGCCTTGGAGTCGCGGGCTTTAACCGCCGGTCGGGATCGCCTGAGCC
>JAIRSQ010000097.1 GCA_031255395.1 Spirochaetaceae bacterium
TTTCCTTGGCAGGCGAAAAATTCCTTCCGCATGGATTTTGGCCGGCGGCTACGGGGAACGCGCTTGGGAGCCGCCCTCGCGGTTCCTTCAAGCGTTAAAAGACGCGGGCTAACAGTGAATCAGCGTGTCGATGTCTATCTCGGCGGCGGCGCACGGCGACTTTATGTCCCAGTTTTCCAGCAATTCAGGGTGCAATTCGCCAAAAATGCCTATACGCGTGCCGTTTCGCTCGATTCCGGCCGCGCGACCGGGTATAAAACGCGGGTCCTCCGCCTCGCTCACCGCGTAGTCGCGGGAAAGGTAATAAAACAATGTCCGTATCAGAGCCGACATCGCGTTAAAGTTCGCGTCCGCGCCCGCGTGCAGGAGCCCGGCGTACTGGCGTGTCGCCGTGCCGTAGTTTCTGGACGGATCCTTGTACGCCACCTTGCCGACTTCAAAAATTTTATGCGGATACGGGGCGTTTGCGGACACGGCCTCGCTCGCGGCAAGGCTTGGCAACGGAGAATCGCGCAAATATTCATAATTGTCGGTCAGAGGGTTGGATATGCGGATAATCTTTTCGCCTGAGCTTCGCATCCGCGTAACCAAGTCTTTTTTCGAGCCAAGGTAGTTGTATATCATCTCCTGGTAGCCCGCCCCGACGAGTATCTCTTTGACCTTCCTGCTGAAAACGGTTACCGGCGACAGCCGCCCGACGGTAAAATCGCGCGGACGCTCAGGCGCAAAGGTTTCGAGCCCCCGCCCAAGCATAATATCCTCCATCACGTCGGCGGCATGAAGGTAGTCGTTCCGGTATTCAGGCGGCCACGCGCGGACGCCTTCGACGATGTTCGTCGAGTTTGCCTCAACGTCTTTCTGCTTTTCCGCCCGGCAGCCCATCCGTTCCAGCGCGGCGACACATGTCTTGCCGTCAAGCGCCTCGCCTAAAAAGCGCCTTACCCGCTCAAGCGAACAGAAAACCGACTCTTGAAAGTAAAACGGCGTGGTCACGGTTCTGCCAAACGGCGTGTCGTACTCATAGCATACCTCGACAGGTTCTATCGTCCAGCCCTGGTCGGCAAGATCGCAAGCCGCTATCGATGCGGCGTGGGTTACGGCGTTCATGTCCGTGCCGGTAAGTTCGATAAAAAGCTCCACGTCCCCTGCCTGTACCGCGCCCAGATCCGCCGAATTTATGATTGGCGGATAGGACAGCGCCGCCCCTTCCGCGTCAACAAGGAGCGGATGAAGCGGTTCGTTTTCCAAGATGAACGCGTACTCCCGCCCTTTCGGGTGTTTTTTCAGTATTTCAGACAGCGTAAGCGGCGTTTTTGCCGTTCCGGCGCCATCGCAAAGCTCCCATTGCAACGGCACAAACGAAACGGAGTCCGGATCCACCGCCCTGTACCGTACAGGCCATTTTATCAGCGCGGGGCGGTAAACGCCCATCGATATAGCGCGTCTTTTCCGCCCGTAGTTCCATGCCAGTTTTTCCTGCGTCTGTATAATGTCCCGCAACGAGGTGTCCGACACATTCCTGCCAGTCGCGATAAAACCGGCAAGCCAAGGGCGCGCGGATTTTACGCTCGCTTCGACATAAACCCGCCTTTTCGCGCTCTTCATGCCGCCCGGCACGGAAAAAAACGGATAAAACGGCTTTTTGCCGCCGTGATATATACGCAACTGCCGGGCGCATCCGGCCGTCCCCCACAAATCCGGCCTGTTCGTGTCGTTCAATTCGATTTTAAGAAAGCGTTCCGCCTCAGGCAGATTCTTGTCGCCCTCTTCGTCCAGTTCCGCCTTGGCGCAGCTTAACGCGGCCTCAAGTTCTTCAGTCGCGTTCCAGCGTTTTCCGGCAAGGCTGAAAAAAAGAGCCTCGTTCACCTCAATTTTTGGCATGATTCATCCATCCTGATCCTTAACTTAATCCTTAACCACCTGCCAGCGGGTTCAACATCCGCTTAACTTAGTGGACACGGACTCATATCATATTTAAATTTTACAAACAGAAGCGCTATCCTCATCGCTTTGGAGGGGCCGCTCATTCTTCCGTATTGACCGCTTCCGAGATATACAGCGTTGTCAGGAACGCAAAAACAAGCGCCTGCACGAAGCCGTCGAAGAAGTCAAAATAGAGCGAGAACGGAAGCGGGATTATTATTGAGAATTTGATTGCGCTCGCAAGAGCGATGCTTATTAGGGACATGATGATAAAGCCGCCCAGCATATTCCCGAACAACCGCAAACAGAGCGAGAGCGGCCTTATGATATACTCCAGCAGGTTGAACGGCAGCATCATCGGGACTGGCTCAAGTAGTTTCCGGCACCAACCGGCCGGGCCGCGCACGATTAGCCCGCTTAGAAGCATCAGCACCACCGTCACTATCGCAAACGCCGCGCACATATTGATGTCTTTCGTGGGCGGTTTTATATCGAATGCGGGTGGGAAGCCCAGCGCGTAGACTGGCGTTATCGCGGGCAGGATGTTAGACACGAGCAGAAACAGGAAAATTGCCCCAATGTACGGGCCGAATACATTCGCAAGTCCGCCGAACTGC
>JAIRSQ010000157.1 GCA_031255395.1 Spirochaetaceae bacterium
GGAAATCGTCCAAAGATACGGCGCGGACTGCACGGTAAACCGCATAGGTTCGATAGGCTCGCTGTTTTTTACCGGCGGCAAGGTGTACGACTTCCCCTCCGCCCTCAAATCGGACACGGCGCGCTACGCCGATTATTTCTCGTTCATGCTAGACAATGGCATATACCAGGCCCCCGCCCAATTCGAAGCGCTTTTTGTATCGGCGTCTCACACCCACCGCGAGATTTCCCTGACGCTGGAAAAAGCGGAACAATTTTTCAGCAGTCGGCGGGCTTCCGGTTTTAACGCCGTTCCTAAAACTGCGGATTGAAGGCTCTGCCGTTAGAAGCAGTTAACGAGCCTCCGCAACGCCCGCGTCCCGTTTGCCGTTTAACCCTTGTCGCTCGCCGTTTTTCATCCATCGTAGCGGGGTTTAATACACCGCCGCTTGCGGCGGGGAGGCTCATCCGGGAATTTGGAAGCCGTAATGCCTAGAATCTGCAGTTAGCGGCGAGTAGTATTAATATAGTGAATATTTACAGGACTCCGCACGGAACGGGGCGGGCGCGCGACAGGGCGCGCCGTACGCCTTTTCTACTGGCAGTTTTTTTTATCTTCTTTGTTCCGCCGGAGGATATTCCGTTTTTTTCCGCGCTAGGTCTTTACGCGCAGGAGGCTGACGGCGAGACGGAAGAGCGGGAACAGACAGCCGGCGCGGAGACGGAACCGGAACTAACGGAGGAGGAGCTTGAAGCGTTGCGCGAAAAGGAGGAGGCTAACCGCATCATAGCCCTTGAAATCAATACCGGCACGCTGTTTGAGCTTGCGGAGTGGTGCCGCGAGTTGGGCTTGAGCGACGGCGGCAGCCGCGACGAGATGGCGAACCGTTTGCGGGATTATTTCGGAGTGCCGCGCCTGGACGGGAGTGCCGCTGCCAGCCAGAAAGTAGTTACTATCGAGACCGCTAAAACCACCGAATATTTTACGGTCGATGCCGTAAACGAGGAATACGCACGTTTTTCAGGCGGCGTAATACTCAGCCTGATAGAGGGGAACGCGCGTCACCGCGTTAAAGCGTGGGAGATAATCTACAATAGGACGCGTAACATACTGTCCGCGAAGGGAGGCGTTGAGTATGTAAAAGAAGAGGGCGATAAAAAAGAAACTTTTAAGGGCGAAGAGATAACGATAAATCTTGACACATGGCTAGGCTCGTTTATCGACACCGTATCGGAACGCGCTATAGCCGGCAGTGAAACTGCTTACAAGTTTGCCGGACAGGTGATATCGCAAACGGACACCGAAACCACCGTTTTGAAGAAGGCGCGCGTGACCAACGCTAAAACCGACGAACAGTTTTGGTCGTTGGACGCGAGCAGGTTATGGATACTGCCTGGTTCGGACTGGGCACTGTTTAACGGGGTTCTGCGCGTAGGCGAAATTCCGGTATTATGGGTGCCGTTTTTCTTTTTCCCCGCCGATGAAATGGTTATTCATCCGGTACTCGGAACGCGGACGCGGGAAGGAACTTTTGCGCAGACGACCACATATATTTTCGGACGTCCCGATTCGAGCGCAATAAAGCAAAACTCAATCTCGCAAATTCTTGGCAGCGGCGAAGGAATGGAACAGGTGCGCGAAGGGCTATTTTTGCGTACTACCGGCAGAAAAGACACGAAAGCCGATGCCAGAAAGCTGTCAATCCTTGTGGACGCGTACACAAATTTGGGTTTTTATACCGGCACGGAAATCAGCCTGCCGAAACTATGGCTGATAAACGATTTTAAACTTTCCGGCGGACTCGCTTTCACGCGCACTATATTTAGGATGGGTCAGGCGCACTACATTCCTTACAATCCTAACGAAAATTTTGAGCAGCATTGGGATTCGAGCTATATATTCGGCATGGAAGTCCCGTTCAGATACAGGCTGGAGACATCGCCGTCAATATCGGGAAAATACGGCTCCGTCAGCCTTAACATCCCTGTTTACTCCGATCCGTTCATAAAATACGATGTTATGAACCGTTCCGAAAGTATAGACTGGATGGAAATGTTGCGGCAGGGAGCGGCAACCAAGACCGACCCGGAAATGACCGCTACCAGCCTGGGGCCTTTCGAATGGAATTTGACGGCCAAGCCGCTGTTTTCCGTTGCGGCGCTCTCCCCGTACGTGTCAACCCTGTCGATCAACAGTATTTCCAGCGTTTATCATTTTGCGCTTAAACGGAATACCGCTATCGAAAAAAGATATCCCGAATCCCCGCAACGGGAATTCTATTATCCCGATAAATTTACGCTGTACTCTATAAGCGCCGGAGTCAGCGGAACGCCGTTCACATGGTCAAGCGCGACTTCGGTAGCGGAAAAAGACAAAGAAATTCCTGACGCGATAAAAAAATTCGGCACGCTCCGTTCCCCGTGGGAAGACGACCCGTTAAACACAGGCGGGGCAGGCGCTTCCGCTATTCAAAAACCGTTTTCGCTGGACGTGCCGGCGCTGAACCAGTCGTTCAACATAGCTCCGAACAGCGGATTAAGAATTACATGGAATTACAATTTAAGGCCGACGAGCGCTTCGGAATTGAACTACAGCATGAGCGACTGGAATTCCGCCGAGGATATAAACCTATCGGAAATAAAATCAATACTGATGCGCGTAAGCACGGACGGTGACACTGAGATTAGGGTTTCGGAGGCCAATAACAATTTGTTTTCCGTTTCAGGCGCGGTTTCGGGTTCAATGCAGTGGCAGGAGCATTCGTACATTAACGAGGAAGCGCCGGAGTATAATACCAAAGACAAGATAGACGCCGACAAGATGGCCGATTACCGCGCAACCGTTTGGAACACGGCATGGAAGCATAATACGACGATAAATCCGCTTTACTGGAGTCCCGCATGGAAAACTACCAACGTACAGTATTCGTTAAGCGGACTTTTGGCCCGTTCAAACTTTATAGGCGCTAATGCTGACGAGCCGGAATGGGAAACGATTTTCGGCGAATGGACAAAAGAAAAAATTACGGAGCATAATATGTCGACAAACTTCGGCGTTTCCATATTGAACAAGATGCAGACTTTGCAGCTTCAAACGGAACTGCCGCCGCGTGATTCCAGCCTGTATATGAACAGTTCTATCAACGCGTGGATAACCAGCACGGGCGTATCAACAAGAATAAACGATCCATTCGAAGGCGATCCAAAATACCAGCAGGTTACTTTTAACGAGACGCTGACATTTAAAACAGGATACTATTTTAATCAGAACATGATTTATGATCCGGCCTATTCGGACTGGCATAGCATGGGGTCAACATTGACGCTGGGAAAATTTAACGCCAAATATAACGCGGCGCGCGGCCGTGGATATGAGTTGAGCTACGATCAGGCAGGGAACATAAACGGCTGGAAAGCGCGTTCAGGCAGCGAAGAAAAATTAAGGTCGGTATCAATGTCCTTTGGATTTTCAACTTCGTTAAAAAAAGAAAATTTGTTGAATAAAACGCTTTCTTTTTCATTGGATCCAAGCATAAATCTGAATCTTGATTTACAGCGTTACACGTATTCCAGTCTGAATTTTACGCTTAATTTTACGCTGAATGTTACAAAGTTTTTATCGCTGACTATGGGCGTAAATTCGGAAAACAGCGAGATGTTCCGGTATTTAAGGTTTTTGCCGTTCTTTAACGAGTTTTCTTCCGAGATACCGGAATCGCCGTCAAAAACCGACAACTTTTTCGAAGACTTGATCAATTCATTCCGTTTTGACAATGAAGAATTGCGGCGCAATTCAGGATTCAAATTGAAAAGGTTTAGTTTTTCGGCGACGCATCATTTAGGTGACTGGGATGCCAAACTCACGGTGGATATGGCGCCTTGGCGACGCGCTGGCAACACCGTGTACGAATTCGATACGCAGATATCTTTTCTTGTCCAGTGGCTGCCTATTTCCGAGTTAAAAACGGAAATAGCGTACGACGGCAAGGAAACCGAAAACCGATTCTCGACAAAATGAAAATACCGTTTCCAAAACCGCGTCCTGCCGGATTTTTCGCACTGTTTACCGCGTCGTTTTGTTTCGCGGCGGGTTTGCCGCGCAACGAGCCTGTACTTGCGCTGTCGGGAGTGCTGTTCGCAGTCTGTCTAGCGTACTGTTTTTTATCGGTTTTTTTACTCGCGTTAATACACAAGAAGAACGTCGCCGCGTTGCGGACAAGCATAGTTCCCGAAAAAGTGCCGATAAACGGCAGGGTAGCGTTAAGGCTTTCGCAAAAGATTTATTTTTTCCAGCTTCCCGCCGTTCTTATACGTTACAAGCTGTTGCTTTCGACCAAGGACAATAAAAAAATAGAATGTTTTTTCGGCAGCTCGTTTTTCAAAAATGCCGAAGCGGAATTCATGGCGCTTAGGCGCGGAGCCTATTACGGGGCGCATGACGAGCTTGCGATTCAGGATGTTTTAGGCTTTTTTTACCGTCCGTTAAAGCTGTATCAAGGCATTGGGGAGCGCCTTCTCGCGCTGCCGTCTCCGGCGGAGTCTTGCCCGCCGATGCCCGCTGTCGCAGGCGGAGCCGACGGACGCAGCGAAACTGCCTCCCGAAAAACGGATGACCTTACGGAACAGCGTCCTTACATTCCGGGCGACGACCCGCGTCGCATTAACTGGAAACTTTACGCCCATGCCGGAGAGCTTTTTATCCGGCAGGAAGAGCGTTCTCCGCCGCGCTCGCGGTTCATACTGCTGATAGACACGGAGGCTGACGCGTCGCTTTATTCCGAGTCGGAAGGCGCCGCCGCCGTGGACGCGCTCTGCCGAGCCGCCCTCTCCTTGTTTCT
>JAIRSQ010000205.1 GCA_031255395.1 Spirochaetaceae bacterium
GTCTTCCGCGCCCCCAAGAGCTACACCGGCGAGGACGGGATGGATATCACCTGCCACGGCGGTATCGCGGCGGGCCGCGCCGTGCTGGAAACCCTGCGGCGATGCGGGTTCAGGACGGCACTGCCCGGCGAATTCACGTTTCGGGCATTTATAAACGGCAAAATCGACCTGACCCGCGCCGAAGCGGTGATGGAAATAGTCTCCGCAAAGAGCGACGCGGGGCGCGGGCGGGCGGTAACGCGGCTCTCCGGCGTTTTGGAGCGGGAAATCCGGCACATAAACTCGATTTTGCTGGACGCGCTGACGGAAGTCGAACTGTTGCTGGATTATTCGGAATTGGACGGCGTTACGGCGGAGGACGAGACGCTGCCAAGCAGGGAACGCGTTGCCGAAGCCCTGTCGCGCCTTAGCGCTCTTCAGCGTTCCTACCGTGCCGAAAAACTTTACAGAGACGGAGCGCTCGTTGTGATCGCCGGAAAACCCAACGCCGGAAAATCCAGCCTGTTCAACCTGATGCTGCGAGAGGAACGCGCCATCACGAGCGAGGTCCCGGGCACGACGCGGGATTGGATAGAAGGCTGGATCTCGATAGAAGGCATTCCCGTGCGCATGGTTGACACCGCCGGCCTCCGCGAGGCCGGCGGCAAGGTCGAACGGCTCGGCATTGAGCGCAGTTTCGACAGACTCGGCGAGGCGGATTTAATCGTTTTAACGCTTGACGGCGCGTCCGTGCCCGCCGAAGAACTGGCCCGCGAGGCGGACGCTTTTTCCTCCCGCTGGAGAAAAACTCCCGTCATAGCGGTCTGGAACAAGGCCGATCTTGAACGTCCGCCGGAAACCGGCGGACGCTTCGTCGCCGTCAGCGCGAAGACGGGCGAAGGTTCCGGCGTTCTGTACTCGAACATCGTCCGCGTTTTGTCGGGAGCGGCCGGCGCTCCGGCTGACGGCTCGGGCGTGGCTTTGGGCAGCGGACGGCAGAAGGAACTGATAGACGGAGCCGTTTCCGCCTTGGAAACGGTCGTCGCTCTGGGCGGCGAGGCTCTTCCCGCCGACCTTGTGGCGCCGTTTATTCGCGAGGCCGTAAACTGTCTGGGCGGGATCACGGGCGAGGTCTCAACCGCTGACATTCTCGAAGCCATGTTCAGCCGCTTTTGCGTGGGGAAGTAGGCTGCCATAACCGGATAACAGACGGCCTGCGCCGGGGAACCGGAAAACTCAAGGAGGGTAACTGTACGCGGATTATAATCGTCGGGGCTGGAATGGTCGGGACGCGGCTGGCAGCCTATCTGATACACGAAAAACATGACGTGGCGCTTGTCGAGACTGACGAGGAACGAGTTCTCCACACTTCTAACAGGCTGGATTGTCTTGTGTTGCACGATGACGGGAAAAGCCCTAGCGCGCTTGAGGATGCGGGGATCGCACGGGCGGACGCGCTGGTGTGCGCCACAGATTCGGACGAGGCAAACATTGTCATCTGCGGTATCGCCGGAACTTACCGCCGGCAGATACTCAAGATCGCCTGTGTCAGAAACAGAGAGTATCTGGCACTGAATGACCCGTCCCGAGGCGGTAACGTCCCGCGTTCTAAGTCTCCATCCCTGGATATCGATTTCTTTGTCCATCCGGACGTGGAGACGGCGCGGGCGGCGATGAACGCGATTGATCACGGAGCGATGGGAGACGTGCTGTCGTTTGACGATTCGGACTACGAGCTTGGCTCGATAGTGGTCGCGAAGAACAGCGCTCTCGACGGGCTTTCGTTGCGGAATTATCGCGAGGCTGTTCCGGGCGAGACGCTTGTTACGCTTGTCGAACGGGACGGGAAAAGCTTTCTGCCGGACGGCTCCACGGTTTTGAAGAAAGGTGACCGCGTTCGTATTTTAGCCGAAGGGGACGATATGCGCCGCGTGTTCGAACTGGGCGGGAGCTCTGAGTATACTCTCGACAGGATCGGCATAGCGGGCGGAGGAGGAGCGGGCAGGCTGATAGCCGAGGGCCTGTTGCGGGACAACGGCTCTATGCTGGATTTCGCGGGGAGTTCCGGTTTGCCGCGCCGGAAGAAAGCGTCTGCCGCTGATGTTTTTAAGCGGTTTGTCAAAAAGAGCAAGCGCAGCGTAACGCTGATAGAAAACGATTACGCGCTCTGCAATGAGCTTGCTGCGGATTTCCCGGACGCTCTGGTGCTTAACGAGGACGTCAGCGACGAAAGTTTTGTCGCCGAAGAGAGCCTTAACAACCTTGATCTTATCATAACGGCGACTGAGGAGCAGGAATCAAATATTATCACCGCGCTGTACCTTAAATCGCGAGGTGTCAAGCGGGCGATAGCGATGGTAAAAAACGACGGTTACAGCTCCATCGCGCGGGGGCTTGGGGTGGATGTCGCTATTTCGGTAAAGTCAGTCGTGGTTGACGCGATCCTGTCCCGGCTCATTGGCGGCGGGGTTACCGGAGTGCACAGGCTCGGCTCCGGGTCGATCGACGTGTTCGAGATGGAAATTAAGGCGGGCATGCCCGTCGTTGACCGCTCGATAGCTGATTTTCATGTTAAGTCAGGCAGCCTGTTAATGAACGTGAACCGCGGCGGCAAATCGTTTATCCCTCGCGGCGATTATGTGTTCAGGGCCGGGGACAGAATCGTGGTCGCGGTAAAAAGCTCCGGGGAAAAACAACTGGAAAAATTTTTTGGCCGTCCGGCGGCTCGCTAAGCCTGTCAGGATGTCAGCATCCGGCAAATGTCGTTTTCGCTTTTTGCGTTGACAAGAGAGTTTCGGAACTTGGGGCTCTTCAACCTAGCGTTGAAAAAGGCGATGGTTTGTATATACAGCGCGTATTGAGCGCTACCCGCCGCGACCATTACGATCAGCCGCACCGGATCGCCGTCAAGAGGCAGGAAGCCTGAAACGGGGGTGCGGCTAACGCCGATTGACACGGCAATATCGGCGATTGAAGGCAGCCGGACATGGGGAATCGCTACCCCCGAACCCATCGCCGCTCCGAGCAGCGTATTGGGGGAGAGCGCGGCGGCCGCCAGCTCAGCGTGATCGCCTATCTCGGGAGCTTCGCGGAGCTTTTCAAGCAGAACCGCCAGCGCGTTATCCTTGTTTTCGGGTTTAAGGATTGATATACGTTCCGGCAACACAATACCGTCCGTATTAATAACAAAACGTTTTTTCGATTTCTTTGACGCGGACATCCTCTCGTTCATCCAGCGGTCTATGCTTTCCCTCTTGAAATGCCAGACATTCCCTATCTTGCCTGCCGGCAACTCGCCTTTCTGCGCCCAGTCATAGACAGTGCGCGCCGACACGCGCAAATATTTAGCCGCTTCTTCTATCGTAAGAATACCGTCCATCATAGGCTTGCCCGCTATGCAAGACTGCGTTAAAACACGGCAAATGTCAATACTCAGGCGCAGGCTGTTGGCGGGGGATTCTGCGCGGTCCGGCTTCGCGGAGTTTACCCTCAGAGAGCGCGGCAAAATCAGGCATGTATTTTTTGTGCTCTTCCTCCAGACGGGACACGGCGACATGGGTGTATATCTGCGTCGTGGCGATGTCCGCATGGCCTAAAAGTTCCTGCACGGAACGGAGGTCGGCGCCGCCTGACAGCAGTTCGGTCGCAAAACTGTGGCGCAAAATATGAAGTTTGGAACTAGTGCCGTTTTGCGCGGCAAAGGCGGCATAATTCTTCCAGATGCCTTTCCTGCCGAGTCTGCGGCCTGCGCGATTCAGGAACATAGCGCTGGATTTCCTGCCAGCTTTGAGGAGGCGGGGGCGGCCTTCGCGCAAGTAGGCGAGCAGAGCGGTTTCCGCCGCGGAGCCGAACGGCACGAGCCGCTCCTTGCCGCCCTTGCCGGTAACCCGCACCACCGCCTCTTCAAAAAAGCAGTCGTCAACATCCAGTCCCGCCGCCTCCGAGACGCGAAGGCCGGACGAGTACACAAGCTCGAACAGCGCTTTGTCTCGAAGGCCGGCAGGAGTATCAGTCTTTATCAGTGCAAGCAACGCGTCAACCGCCTTGCCGGAAAGAGCCTCAGGCAACCGCATATCCCGTCTTGGAGCTTCGAGCAACGAGGCGGGATTATCCTTGCGCTGTCCCTCATCGATGATGAAGCGGTAAAACGAGCGCAACGCCGCAATAGCTTTTGCGGCGCTGCGCGGGCTTATTCCGTCGCGGACAGAGCGTTCGTCGAGATAACGCGCCAGAGAATTGCTGTCGGCGGCTACCGCCCCTTCCCCGGCATATTCCAGAAAACGCCGTATCTCGGCAAGATAGGTTTCTACGGAAAGCCGCGACAGGCGCTCTACGCTTACGAGTCTTGACCTGAATCGCTCGACAAGAGCCGAATCAGGCGCGGTCCCGCTTGTAAAAGCCGTAGTTTTCAAAAAAACTCACGTTGCCGCGCCGCATGACGGTAGGCACGTCAAGGTCGTCGCCACGAACCGCGGACCGCGGCTTAATGTCCGGACCGCCCCGTATTTTTTCCCATTCGTCATCGAACAGAAAATCGCTCCGCTTCGTCTCGGCCTTTTCTTCCTCCGCTTGCTTGACGCCTTTCAGTTTTGTGACCGAAGGGTCTTCAAAGCCCGTGGCTACGACCGTTACCTTGACAGTGCCGTCCAGAAGAGTCTCGTCAGTGACCAGGCCTGTCTTGATCTGAACGTTTTCATCCGCGAATTCCGTAACCTTGTTTACGACATCCTGAAATTCCGGCGGCGAAAAGTCTATGTTCGCGGCAACGTTCACAAGGATATTCCGCGCGCCCTTTATCGAAGACTCTTCAAGCATCGGGTTGCTCATAGCCGCTTCCGCCGCGTCAACTGCGCGGTTTTCGCCCGATCCAAAGCCGATCCCTATCAAAGCTCCGCCTTGCCCGCGCGTGAATTCTCGCACGTCCGCAAAGTCGATGTTTATCTCGCCGTGTTTTGTGATCATGTCGGAAATGCCCTGAATGCCCTGGCGCAACACGTCGTCAACCTTAAGGAAAGCATCCGCCATTGAAGAATGCCTGTCAACTATCTTGTAAACATTCTGGTTGGGGATGGTTATCGTAATGTCTACGACGGAACGAAGTTTTGCAAGCCCCTCCTCCGCGATAAGCTTTTTTTTCTTGCCTTCGAACTCAAACGGCATCGTTACAACGCCGACCGTGAGCGAGCCGAGCGACTTGGCAATTTCCGCTATAATCGGAGCAGATCCGGTGCCCGTGCCGCCTCCCATCCCCGTAGTAACGAACACCATGTCCGCGCCGCGCAACGCGTTTTCGATCATCTCGCGGTCTTCCATAGCGGCGTTTTCACCGACCTCCGGTCTGCCGCCGGCGCCCAGTCCGCTGGTCAGCTTTGACCCGATCGGCAGCTTTGTAAGCGCCTTGCTTTTGTTAAGCGCCTGCAAATCCGTGTTCGCCGTTATAAACTGCACATTTTCTAAACCGCATTCGATCATACGGTTTACCGCGTTGGAACCGCCGCCGCCCGTGCCGATCACCTTTATGACCGTCTCGTTTTGCCCCGCGATTTCCCCTTCACTAACCCCTAAGATATTCATAATATCCCCCAAATCATCAGCCAGCGCACGCCAGCAAATTTTAATGCGCTATGCGCTAATTTCAGACAGTATACCTAAATTTCACTTTCGTGAAAAGGGGGTATTCAGCGCCGTAACCGGCAAACAGCCGCCTCGCCATAGCTCCCCCTCTCGTTACAAAACCCAGGGCTTTTCCGTTGTCCCTCAATCAGCGGACAGCGACATCCCTCTTCTAGCCTTCTGCACATAACCCCTAACCTTTTTATCCCTTTCACCTGTTCAAAAAAATTCGCGCCTTATCCAGTTGCCTATCTTTCCAAATACGGCTAGCGGGTTCGCTCCGCCAGAGCCGCGCTGAACCGCGTCGACGCTTCCAGATTCGGAGCCGCCTTCCCGCTCGTTGCCTTCCAGTACGAGCCCCACTGCGGAGGCATAGGCCGGATTGCGGTACTCGTCTACGAGGCCGCCGACAGGCAGCGGGTTGCCGATACGAACCGGCAGGCCAAAGACTTCCGAGGCGAGTTCCGACACTCCCGGCATATTTGCGCCGCCGCCTGTAATAACAACGCCGCCGCTAAGCGTCCTAAGCGGGTAAATCTCTTCGATATTAGCCTTTGCCAGTTGAAATATTTCCGTCATACGCGGCTTTATGATGTTCAAAAGCGTCGAGCGCGGAATCGGGAACGGGGCGCGTCCGCCCATCCCTTGAACGATAACCGCCTCGTTGGGGTCTTCGAGCAGAAGTTCCCAGCAACAGCCCGCTTCCAGCTTTACCTTTTCCGCCGTTTCGACGGCAATGTTTTTTACGATTGAAATATCGTTTGTAACCTGGTATCCGCCAGCCGGCACGGAGGAGGCGAAGCAGGCCGCGCCTTGGGCGTAAACAAGAATGTTCGATGAGCCGCCGCCGAGGTCCAGCAGCACGACGCCCATCTCTTTTTCCTCGTCCGTAAGGACGGCGCGTCCGGCGGCGAGCGTCTGCAATATAAGGCCGTTCACCCTAAAACCGGCACGATTGACACATTTTACAAGATTCTGAGCGCTCGTCATTGAGCAGGTGATGATATGAACTTCGCTTTCCAGCCTTACGCCGATCATGTGGAGCGGGTCGCGGATGCCGGGCTGGTTATCAACTATGTAGGTTTGCGGGATCACTTCTAGTATCTGCCTATCCATCGAAAAATCTACGGCGCGAGCGGCCTCAAGCACGCGGACGACATCGTCTTCGCTAATCTCCCGGCGGTCGCGGCTCTTGCCGTTTACGGCAACCACGCCCCGCGAGATGACTCCTTCGGTGTGGCTGCCGTTTATGCCGGTCCAGCAGCTTTCCGCAACCTGGCCGCTCATCAGTTCCGCCGCCTCAACAGCCGCCGTTACGGAACGCAGAGTCGCCTCGATATTTACGACAACGCCTTTCCGCAGTCCGGTAGAAGGACTCTGTCCCACGCCGGTTACAGAAACGCCCGCGGGGCCGCGCTCCGCGATAACGGCGCGAACATTTGTCGTGCCTATATCAAGCCCCACAATTATACTAGTTCTGGCCATTTTTCCTTACCCTATAGGACGCCGTACCCGTTCTAAAATCCAATTCGTCAAGAACCGTTCCCTTATCGCTAAGCACGTCCAGCAATAACAGCAAATACCGAAGGCTGTCTTCGGTTATATGCCATCCCATACGAATCTTAACCGGATTGTGCGCCGGATACAAGGTTAAATCGTAAGCGCCGTACTTTGTTTTGCTCACATGAATTTCGGAAATTGCCGACAGCAGTTCAGGCGCGTTTGTGCGCAGCGCTTGCAGTTCGGCAAACAGCGGCGCAAGGAATTCCGGCAGGCGCAGTCCGGGAGTAACTTCTTCAAACACGACGCCGGATATTACGGGAAGCCCGACGCCGTACGAAACGTCGCCGTCCGCGCCAACCTTAAACAGTACGCCGTCTTTGTCGAAAAAGACTGGGAGCGTCCTGCCGTTTACGTCCGCTGTCGCCGCCGCGACCGGAGAGCGGGTCTTAATGACGATCTCCACGCTGTCGGGGAAATGCTTTATCACCTCGGCCGTTTCGACAAGCGGAATCTTGGACAGAGCTTCCTCTGCGGCGCGGGCGTTCACGGACATAAACGAAGACTGCGAATCTATGCCGGCCAGTTCCAACGCCGTAGCCCTCGGTATGCCGTCAAGGCCCTTTATGTCAACCGCGCCGAGCGGCATACAGGGACTGACAACAAAGAGCCACAGCAGTTCTCCAGCCAGCAGGATAGAACAGGCAAGCAGTATACGTTTCAGCGGTTTTTCAAATTTAAAATTTTCTTTTTCGTCCGTTCCGGCAACACTCGAATCGATGTCTTCTTCCAACGCGGCGTTGTATTCCATCGCTGCCTTATAACTCACCATAGACTCCATTATTCAAATAATCGTTCTTTTCGTAAGACGTTCCAGCGCGTGAAACGTTAAGTATAAACCCTGACATGACCAGCGTGATGATGAGCGAGGAACCTCCGGCTGAAAAGAACGGGAGCGGCACTCCAGTTGCGGGCACCGTGCCGGATACGACAGCGATGTTAAGCAGCGTCTGCGTAACGATGGAGGTTACCATGCCGCAGGCCGCGAGGCGGGCGAAAGCGCTGTCTGCCCTTAGCGCGGCCCGGTAGCCGCGCCATGCGAAAAACGCGAATACAAGAATGAATATGACGACTCCCAAAAATCCGCCTTCTTCGGAATATGCCGAAAAGATAAAATCGCTTTGAACCTCCGGCACGCTGACAATTTTGCGCGTGCCCTGGCCGATGCCTTTTCCCCAGAATCCGCCCGAGCTAACCGTCAGTACCGAAGCTTGAACCTGGTAGCCCGCTCCCAGCGGCTCCCAGTCCGGCCATACAAAACTTATCAGCCTGCGGAGGCGGTGCTCTTTCGTTAATACAAGCAGAAAAGAAATCGGCAGGAATATGATCACCGCGCTGAAAAAATACCGTTTTTTTATTCCGGCAAGAAAGAAAATAAAAAGCGCGTTGACAGTGATGAACAGCGCGGTGGAAAAGTTGTTTTGCAGCAGTATCAGCGTAAAAAACAACGCCGTTACCAGAGTGGGCGGCAGCACGCCGGACACGAAAGAATCCAGTTTTTCCCTTTTTTTATCGAATATGTGGGCAAGGTAGAGCGGCAGAACCAGTTTTACCAGTTCGGAGGGCTGGAACGAAAAATCGCCAAAGCCTATCCAGCGGGACGCGCCGTTAATGTTCATGCCTATGCCCGGCACAAATGTCATCAGGCAAAGAACCGCGACGGCGCACAACAGGAATTTTATTGACGAGCGGAGCGTTTTCGCGTTTATATTGGCGGCGACAAAGAACAGGACAAACCCGATGACCGCCCGCGCAAACTGGCGCGAAACGATACGCCAGCGGTCCCCGCCATACCATAATTCCGCAAACGTATACGAAGCCGAATAAAGCGTCGCCAGACCCGCGCCGGTAAGCAAAACCACGCATATTAAAAACGCATGGTCAAAAGGCGCTTTTCTGACCGCGCCGTCAACCGAAAAATTCATCCCTCCCCCATGAAACGCACCGAAATAAACCGCCCTCAATATATCATTGAATCTTTAACGTTGACAAGGCTATTATCGCGAATAAACCGCCAAGTATCCAGAATCTAACGACCACCTTTGTTTCGGCCCAACCAGACATTTCAAAATGATGATGAAGCGGCGCCATATTGAACACGCGCTTCTTTTTCATTTTATAAACCAGCACCTGAATGATGACTGACGCCGCCTCCAACACGAAAACGCCGCCCGCTATCAAAACAAGTATTTCTTTTTTTATTAGCAAAGATATGACCGCTATGACCCCGCCAAGGGAAAGGCTTCCGACATCGCCCATAAAAACGTCGGCGGGGTGGGCGTTGAACCACAGGAAGCCTACGCACGCTCCGACGCATGCAAAACTGAACACTGTAAGCTCTCCCGCGCCCGGTATATGCGGAATCCCGAGATACTGCGAATAGTCGGCGCGGCCTGAAAGGTATGTTAGTATCGCGAGGCTGATAAAAACAAATATCAGGAGACCGGAGGCAAGCCCGTCGAGGCCGTCGCTCAAATTTACGGCGTTGCTTTCCCCGACAATAAGCAGCACGGCAAACGGCACCCACAGCCAGCCCATGTCGACGACCGGATTCTTGAAAAACGGCAGATACAGGGCCGTGGAATTCTTTTCGTGGCAGTACAGGTACAGAACGATGACTGACGCCGCCAAAAATTGCAGGACAAGTTTTAGCAGCGCCGGAAGCCCGCGCGAATCGCGACATTTTATCTTTAAGGAGTCATCAATAAAGCCAATCGCTCCGAACACGACGAACGTGATAATCGTGAGCCATACCTTTGAATTGTCCAAATCCATCCAAAGCAGCGCCGAGACAAGCACGGAAATGATTATAAATAGGCCGCCCATAGTCGGCGTTCCGCCTTTTTTTAGATGGGTCGGAGGGCCGTCATCTCTGACGGACTGCCCTAACTTTAATTTTCGCAGGGCTTCGACGATGGGAGGGCCGAACAGGAAACAGAGCAGAAGCGTGCAAAGGGCCGCGTAAGCGCCCCTGAATGTTATATATTGAAATACGTTAAATCCTGTCCAATGCCTGACCAGCGGGTAAAAAAATTTATAAAACACAAAACACCCCTAAAACGCGGCGCGAACCCGCGGTTTGATTACGGCAAAACCCTTTCTAACGCGCAGCTTCTGCTACCTTTCAACAGGATCATATCGCCCTTTTTTACGCAGCCAGTCAATTTTGACTTTAGCTCGTCAATATCGTTTGTATGAAACGCGAATTTGCCTTTCGCGTTCCGCAGTTTTTCGCAAGAAACTTTTGTTTCCTCGCCAAACAAAAAAACAGCGTCCGCCTTGGACGCGGCAAGCCGTTCTCCAAGCGCTCCGTGAGCGCGCTCTGAATCGCCGCCAAGTTCAAGCATTGAGCCGATGACGTACAAGCGCCGTCCGTTCCAGTCCGCCTCGTCGCAGAGCGATACGGCCTGTTCCATCGAATCGGGGTTGGCGTTGTAGCAGTCCCGCACGACGGTAACGTCTCCGTCAAGAATACTGACGATTTCGCCTCTGCCAAACAGCGGTTTGGCAGAGGCGAGGCCAGTCCGCACGGCCTCGTCGCTCGCGCCGGCAGCCTCCGCGACGGCGGCTGCGGCAAGAGCGTTTAGCAGATTATGTCCGCCAGGCAGCGCGAAATCCGCCTTTACGCCGTTCCATACGATTACGCTGCCGTAAAGCCCCTTCGACTCCGCGCCGCCGAATTTTTTTGAGGCCGTCCTTCCGAAACGTACGAGCCTTCCGTTCACGCCTTCCGCAAGAAATTCCGCGAACGGGCCGCTCTCCGGCAGGATAGCGAGCTCTTTTCCGGTAAACCTTGAAAAAACCGACTTTTTTTCAAGGGCTATGCCGCGCTCACTGCCTATAAGGCCGATATGAGCGGAGCCAGTATTCGTAACAAGCGCGATTTGCGGCCTTAAAACGGCGGCAAGCTCCGCGATCTCGCCCTTTCTGTTCATGCCCATCTCGAAAACGCCGATCCGGTGTTCCGCGCGAACGCGGAACAGCGAGAGCGGCAACCCCGAATCGGAGTTGAGATTGCCGCTGTTGAATGCCACGCTCCGTTCTGCCCCGATCATCGCGGCGGTAAGTTCCTTAGTCGTCGTCTTACCGGAAGAACCGGTTATGCCGATACGGAGCAGGCTAGGAAAGCGGTCAATATAGGCCGCCGCCAGCGCTTGTAACAGCGCTAGCTGCCCGATACCCGTCCTTGCCTCAAGCAGGACAGGCCGCGTTCCCCGCCTTCGCACCGCCTCGTCGACGGCTTCGGCAACGGCAAAGACGCCTGTTTTGGAGACGTCAACAACGGCTCCGGCGGCGCCCGCCCTGAAAGCGTCCCGCACGAAGGCGTGGCCGTCGCTTCTTTCGCCCGGCAACGCGAAAAACAACGCTCCCGGAGCGGCTTCACGCGAATCGGCGCATACCGAATCGAACCCGCGGTACGCCGGCGTCTCGTCTTCCGAGGGCAAAATCTTAAAAAACGGAAGCGCGGCGGCTTCCGCAAACGTCATCAACATTCAAACAACCCTCGCCGGCGGGCTAGGGAGCTATGACTATTTGAAGCACGTCTTCGGGCGGCTTCTTTTTTAGACCCAAATCGAGTCTCGCGTGCCTGTCTATGCGGGCAGGCGATGACAGCGCCGTTATGTCGGTGATGAGCCGCTTGTTACGGTTGACCCACTCCTCCTGCTGTTCGGTAAGGGCGCGAATTTCCCGTTGCAAAGTTGCGTACCGCGCCGACTGCCAAATCACCGCTCCCAGCGAAAGAGGTATGCTCAACGCCATCGCGTACAAAAAAATATTACGTCCCATAAAACCCCCGGACAGCTACAGTTTTTCAAGCGCCCTCAGCTTCGCGCTCCGCGAAGGCGGATTGGATTGAACCTCAGCCTTGGACGGGAGCGCCGGTTTTGGAGTAAGCAACAGCGCTTTCTTGACTATCGGCATTTCCGGGGTAGCGTAAAAGCCGTTCCTGCAGCCGTCCGCCTGAGTTCCGTTACGAAAACCGGCGGCGGCGCGGAAAAATCTTTTTACGACGCGATCTTCAAGCGAATTGTACGTTATAACGCCCATTCTGCCGCCCTGCCGCAACGCGTTGAAAGCGGCCTGAAGCAGGCCGGGCAACTTTTCAATCTCGCCGTTAGCCGCGACCCGCAGGGCCTGAAACGTCTTTGTCGCCGGATGAAGCCTTCCGTGCCTGCAAGCGGCGGGAACGGCATCCCAAACGATACGTTCCAGCATATCGGCGCTTGCGACAGGAACCTTGCGTCTCGCCTCGACAATAGCCCGCGCTATGCGCCGCGAATGGCGTTCGCCCGCGTTAAAAAACAGCAGGCCGGCAATCTCGGCCTCGCTAAAGCGGGCAAGAATTTCGGCGGCGGACAGGCCGTTTTCGGTATCAATCCTCATATCCAAAGGCTCGTCGCTTCTGAAACTGAACCCTCTGTCTCCTTGCCGGTAATGGTAAAGGGACACCCCCAAATCCAAAAGGATGATACCCGGCGATACTGTACCGCGCGGCGCGTCAGACACTCTCTCGGTGCCAAAACGGGATAAAAAATCCTGAGCCCATCCCCGGTAAAACTCTATCCGTCCGCCAAATTCTTTCAGCCGCTCGCGGGCCGCTTCTAAGACCTCCTTGTCGGCGTCTATCCCCGTTATACGAACATCGGGAAAACGCCCCAAAAATAACGCGCTATGGCCCCCTTCGCCAAGCGTGCAGTCGATCATGTATTCGCCCGCTTCCTGCGGAGCAAGGAAGCGGATGACCTCCTCCGGCAACGCCGGAGTGTGAAAAACCATAGAAATAGCGCCTCCCGCTACGAATGAACGCCTATGCCGTACACGGGCAAGGCATGAAACCCGCTAGCGGGTCAGAACAATTCGCCAAACTGTTCGGCGGCAAGGGCAAGGGTTTCTCCGTCCTCGCCTTCGTTGACAGCCTTGTAAACGGCGGCGTCCCAAATCTCGACGCGCTGGCCCACGCCTATAATGACGCAGTCCCGTTTAAGGCCGGCGTACTCGCGTAAGCTCTGCGGTATCGAGAGGCGGCTTGACTTGTCGATCTCCGCCTCCGCCGCCCAGCCCAAAAAATGGCGCTGCATCTTACGCACATCCCGCAGCATTGGCGAGGCCTTTTCCCATTTTTCGGCGAATTCCCGCCACTTTTCGGGCGAATAGACCCACAAACATTGTTCGATGCCGCGGGTCATCACAAGACTGTCGCTAGACAGCGCCCGTTGCAACGACGCGGGGAAAGTGACGCGCCCCTTGTCGTCCAGCGTGTTAAAGTATCCGCCGTTAAGCAAGAACGCTCCTTACGCGCGCCGTTTTTCGTCTGCAATCTCTGGCAAACGGCAGTCCGCCACAATATTCGCCACTATTCTCCACTTTTCGCCACACAACTCTTTTATAAAACATAAGCTTTGTCTGGTCAATTGGCTTTAACGAAAAATCACTGGCAAGAGAATTTTTTTTACGAACATTGGTAAACGAAAATTTAGTATTTAGCAGGTAAGGGAAAAGCCGGAATATGAAAACCGAGCGTTCTTTTTACACGTTTGCGGTGAATTTTTAGTATTTTGAGGCTCTTCCAAAACTTCAGTTTTGGAAGAGCCTCTCTTGCGTCGATTCGCCGGCAACGCCGGTTGCCGCCATAGGACGCGGAAGCCTTGCGCTAGTACGTTTATTTGGCCGATACGACCATATCGTTCTCAACTATAAAGTCCGGCCATGTTGACGAACTGTACCATTTGTCGGGCGCGGGTATATCATGGTTAAACTTGATAGCCATATAGTACGCGTACTGTCCCAGTTCATCAGACATAAAGACTGGGAAGAACGATCCGGCATCCGAAGTTATCACGTTACGATTCAAATAAAAATCAAATATTGACCACCGATCGTTAACGTTGATTTCCGCCTGCGGCCTTGTATCGGCGGATGACCTGAAAATTTTAAGTCGATGCCGCTGTCCGCTACTCTGCCGGTTGCGAGCGTTTCTTCCTCGTTCATGTAGGTGTTGAACGACTGCTTCGCCTGTCCGACAACAGAAACCTCCAAGTATCTAAAGCAGTTCACCGCAAGAAGGCGGCCGCTAGTTGAAAGTCTGCCCTGCACGTCTATAGACGGCTGGGTCAGTGTCCATGTCAACGGTTGCGCCGTGTCGGACGCGGCATCGGCAAACAGGTAAACTGTTTGCCGCTCAATTCTGCGCGGCGCTGTCTTTGAACAGCATGGGGCGCAGTATCGGGTCAACCGGATCATCGCCGCTTGACGGCTGTAACGGCAAACGATAGGCACCCATGTCGGCCAGC
This sequence comes from Spirochaetaceae bacterium, assembly GCA_031255395.1. Classification (GTDB taxonomy): domain Bacteria; phylum Spirochaetota; class Spirochaetia; order Treponematales; family Breznakiellaceae; genus JAIRMY01. The sequence continues at coordinate 14,445 of JAIRSQ010000205.1, forward strand.
GGCGAGGCCATCGCGCTTAACGTGCCGGATGCGATAGCGTTGTTCCTGTCTCCGTCGGACAGTACCAAGAACAGCTTAAAACCGTCGAGACCGCTGGAAAATTCGGCAATCCGTTGCCTACAGAATGTATTTGACAAAACATTAAAGCCGTCCATAATAAAATCGCTCCACCAGCCTATGCTGATATTCCTTGTATCCGAGTAAACGGTCATATACGCTGTTTTTATTTCGTCCGGCGTAACGGATCTAAGGTATCTGAAAGCCTGGTCCGGATCCAGGGACAGTTTGTTCCATGCGGCAAGCATCCTGTCCGCGTCCGCGCTCATAAAGGCGGAAAGCAGTTTTATCTTGTCGTTGAGCGTGGCGACACTGGAACTTTTTTGATCCTTCAAAATGTCGGTCAGAGCGACATCGTTCAAATTATTTAGTATGTCTACACATTCCGTGTACAGCGACTGCAAAACGAAATTTATCTGGTATGGCTTGTTCTGGTTTACGCGCGCCTTGTATTCACTCCAGTTCGATACCGGCGCGTAGGAAGTGTCGGGATAATTCCCCAATAGTTTATATTATATATAACTTCTCGATCATTTAAAAGTTATACGCCGCTTTAGCGGCAATTCCGGTTTTGACTATGCCGTTATTGCGAAAGGAGTGCCCAGTAATTACGAGGCGCGTAGCGGACATTAATAATCCAAACGGCAATTCTGGCATTGGATAGCTTAACCCCGCGCG
>JAIRSQ010000016.1 GCA_031255395.1 Spirochaetaceae bacterium
GAGATCGCGGGCGACAACCCCTCGATATAGTCCATGTCAGGCTTGTCCATCCGCCCCAAAAACTGCCGCGCATAGGCCGACAGACTTTCGACATAGCGCCGCTGCCCCTCCGCAAAAATCGTATCGAAAGCCAGCGAACTCTTCCCCGACCCCGACAACCCCGACACAACAATCAGCCTGTCCCGAGGCAGATCCAAATCAATATTCTTTAAATTGTGCTCCCGCGCCCCACGTATCACGAGCTTATCCATGCCCCAAGTATATCGGTTATTCCGATCGTGGTCTAATACCGAGGAATGAGGAATGGCCACCGACAGGCGGCTGGGGAGTCATCCGGGGGAGCAGGATTGTGGACGAATGAGCAGTGAGCAATGAGCAGTGAGCAATGAGCAATGAGGAATGAGGAATGAGCAGTGATGTCGAGTGGGGACGGCGAGCGTGCCGGGGGAGCGGGCTTTTGGGCGAACGAGCAGTGAGCAGTGAGGAATGAGCAATTGTGTCGATTTGGGGGCTGACGAGTCGTCTCGGCGAGCGGGCTTGAGAGTGAGTGATGGCAGGCGGCCATCCCTCATTGCTCATTCGCCCTGCCAGCCTGCTCGCGCTGGATTGCTTCGCCTTGCATACCGGTTGAGAGGCTGGGCGGAGTCCGCCCGTTACCGCTTGTGGGCAGAGTCGCGGATAAGGGGTTTAGAGTCGTTTTTGCTGGCGAAGGGCCTGTTTTTGCGGTGTTAGGCGGGAGGAGAGGCAGCTTTGTAGGGGATTTTGGCGGGTTTCCCCAAAAGGGGTCTGACCCTGGTCTTTGCTTTCCCCGACAGAGGTCCGCCCCTTCCCCTCGCCAACGAAAGTTCCACCGCCTCAACGCCTGTCACAGCCTCCGTCAGGCGCTCCGCCCCGCGAGGAGCGGCAATTTGCCGAATATTCCCCACATTGGATTGTTTCGCCATTAGGTCTAGTAATGACGACCCCCTAGGGGCCTGACCCCAAGGTATGACCGTCCGGACGCCTCGTCGGCCTTCAATCGGCAGTTTTTCCTTCACCCTTTTTATCTCATCCTTCTTCCTTCATTCCTCATTACTAATTCCTCTTATCCGCGCGTCCTTGACCGCCAGAAATATATTGGCTAATATGATACTAAGGATTGTTAGTAAAACTTAAGCGTATATCGCAAAGGCTGTTAGCCGGAAGTAAATATGGTTTATAGAGGTGTTTTATGAAGAAATGGGTTTGTTTGGTTTGCGGCTATGTTCATACCGGGGACAAGCCGCCGGAATTCTGTCCTATATGCAAAGCGCCGGCGTCAAAATTCAAAGAGGAAATCGGTGGGGGCAAATATGCGTCGGAGCATATTATCGGAGTGGCAAAAGACGTTGAAGACGACATCAAAAATGATTTAATTGCCAATTTTAACGGTGAATGCAGTGAGGTGGGAATGTATCTCGCCATGAGTCGCGCCGCCGACCGCGAAGGTTATCCCGAAATCGCAGAAGCCTTCAAACGTTACGCGTTCGAAGAGGCGGAACACGCCGCTAAGTTCGCCGAGTTGCTGGGCGACGTTTTAAGCGCAAGTTCCAAGAAAAACCTTGAAATGCGCGTAGCGGCTGAAGCGGGCGCGTGCGCCGGCAAGACCGAACTTGCGAAAAAGGCCAAAGAAAGAGGGTACGACGCGATTCACGACACTGTTCACGAGATGGCGCGGGACGAGGCCCGCCACGGCTCAGGTTTCGCCGGTCTGCTGAAACGTCACTTTGGCTAACCGCTTTTCTCCGCAATCTGAAAAATAACGGCAAAGGCACTTTCAAAATATAATTTTGAAAGTGCCTTTTTTACGCCCGTATTGCCCGAAAATCCCGCGCGGCTAAAACGCCGCCGCTTCCCATTCGTGTATAAACTGAAGAGCGTACTGCTGTATCCCGTCAAACCATTTGTCAATGAAGGCGGCGAGGCCTGTCCCCACATAGCGGTAGTGCCAGCTTTCCCAGCGATAGCCTGTCAGCTGTTCATAGCCGTCTGGAAAAGACAGCGACCAGCCGTACGCGGGGCCGTTCGCGAGTATCCAGCGTCCCGCGGATGTACCGGCAAAATCATCCGTGATCGAGCCGAAGTCCACGGCAAGCCCCAACTGGTGCTGGCTGAACCCAGGCCGGGAAGATTCTCTGTCGGCGGTTTCCTGCCCGCTCTCGCGGACGTTGCGGCTATAAACTTCGGCTTGGTAATCGAAGGAGCGGTAAGCTGAAGAGGCCGTGAGAGTGACTCCCTCGGCGCGGGCCGCCTGGGCCATGCGTTCCAGCGCGTCCGCGGCCGCTTGCCGCAACCGCAGACCGGAACGGCTTACGCGGTAAGAGCCACTGTTATCAAGCGTTACAAGATCGTCCGGCTCGTAGCCGTCGGGTAGAGCGTGCCGCTTGTCGACAAGCCGGCGCAGGAACGGATCGCCTTCCTCCGCCGCCAGCAGATCCGGCAGGAACACGGCCTCACCCGCCGCCCGTATTCGGTCGCCCATTGACCGCGGAATTCCGGCCCCTAGCAACGCATGTTCCAACCGCTGCCCGTAGGCATCCGCGTTGTCCGCGATTTCCGCAACTTCAACAACGCCCGCAGTATCGGCCGTCCGCGCCAATGCCTGCTCCCGCGAAGCGCCGCGCGCGCATGAAAACGCCGCCGTAGCGACAAGCGAAACGCAAATCAAACCGGCAAACCTCATTCTATGATCAGACCTTTCAAACGTTGCCGCGCCGCTCATGCCGGAATGTTTTCCAACGCCTTCATGACGGCGGCGGCCATCTCGTTTGTTCCCACAATTTTTTCCGCCGACGCCGTGCTGGAACGGCTCGCTATATCAATTGTGCGGAGCCCGCTGTCCAGCGTCGCGTTCACGGCAACTTCAATCGCCCGCGCCTCTTTCTCAAGCGAGAACGAGTGGCGCAGCATCATGGCGGCGGAAAGTATCGCGGCGAGCGGATTCGCGATGTTTTTGCCGGCGATGTCCGGAGCGGAGCCGTGTATCGGCTCATACATTCCCGTAGGATACTTCCTTCCTTCAACCTTCAACCCGATACTTGCCGATGCCAGCATACCGATGGAGCCTGTCAGGACTGAGGCCTCGTCGGAAAGTATGTCTCCGAATATGTTTGACGTAACAATCACGTCGAACTGTCCGGGCGCTCGGACAAGTTGCATCGAACAGTTGTCAACGTACATGTACGAAGTTTCGATATCTTTGTGGCAGGCGGCCATTTCCATCGTTATTTCGCGCCAAAACCGCGAGGACTCAAGGACATTCGCCTTGTCTACAAGGCAGAGCTTCCCGCGCCTTGCCTTTGCCGCGTCATAGGCGACTCTTAGCACACGCTCAATCTCGGCCCGGCTGTAACGTTCCGTGTCGAACGCCGATGACGACGGGGATTTTCCGTCACCGTCACGCCCCCGCTCGCCAAAGTATATTCCGCCCGTCAGTTCGCGCACGATGAGCAGGTCGAAGGCCGGCTTGCCTTCGTTGTTGCTCGCCGTCAGCGTCTCGTCTTTGAGCGGGCAGGCGTCCCTAAGTTGCGGAAGAAGGGCGGCGGGACGCAGGTTAGCAAATACGCCAAGCCCCGCCCGCAAGCCCAGCAGCGCGCGCTCCGGCCTTAAATGCCCGGGCAGCGTCTCCCACTTGGGGCCGCCAACCGCTCCCAAAAGCAACGCGTCGCACTGCAACGCGGCCTCCAACGTCGAGGTCGGCAACGGCTCGCCGACAGAATCGATGGCGCAGCCGCCCGCCTCCAACTCGACAAAATTAAAAATATGTCCAAACTTATCTCCCGCAAGCTCAAGCGCGTCAACAGCTTTGGAGGTAACTTCCGGCCCGATACCGTCGCCGGGCACAAGCGCAATAGAATAGTTCATGATACCAGCATAACGCGCCGCGTTCCGTCGCGCAATCGGCGGGACGGATTTTACGCTTCTTTCACAAAGCGGAGCACGTCAACGATTCCAAGGCAAATAATCATGGAAAGAGCGATAGCGAGCGATATGATGCGGAGTGTCTTGTCATTCACATATAACGGAGCGGAGGGGAAGTAATAATCGCCCGAATACATTCTGCCGTTCGGTTTTCCGTTGAGTCCCGCTATGCGTATGAAATACTCGTCCGTGTCTCCGTAGCCCAGTTCGCGCGCGTACACGGAAACCGTGTCCGTATCATGAAGGAGAGCGTCTTTTGTTTCCGCAAATTCACTGTTGATGTCTTGCAGATGCCTTATGTTGACGAGCAGTTTTTCTTTTTCAGTGCCAAGCTGGTTATAGGCCGAAAACCCCGCCGCTCCCGCCATTATTGACGAGACCGCGTAAAATAACAGGGCTATCCACAGGGCTGCAAGATATTTTAGCGCCGGCATACCGCATTATCGGCATTGCCCCGCTTCTTCTTTACTGTGGCTAATGAAATAATATTTATGAGGCCGCCTTGCGGTGGCTCATTCTCTCTTTGTCATTGAGCGCAAAGCGAAGCGCCACTGCCGAGGCTGCTCTGCATGGATTGCTTCAATCTGCGGGCTCGCAATGACGGGCAGCCTTACCTCATCCTTCTTGCTTTTTCCTTCATCGATCATTCCTCATTAGGCGACACCTCGCGCTCCTGTGTTTGAATTCAGAATTGCCGCGTTGACAAAAAGGAAAGAATATGCAATAATGGAATCGGTCTTAGAGAAAGGAAATTTTATGAATGTTTTTATATACGTTTTAGATACTCTTGCGGATTGGGAAATCAGTTATCTGATGGCAGAAATCAATAGCGGGCGATATCTAAAGAAAAATATTGAAAAGCCCGGAATTATAAAAGTCGGGAAAAATCTGAAGCCAATAAAGTCATGGTATAATTTATACAAAACAAAGGAAAGCAAATATTTTTTTGAATTAATGGAGTCAATAAAATAAATCATAAGATATAATATGGCATTATGTGGATCGTATACGCATTATTATCAGCATTTTTCGCGGCATTAACCTCAATTTTTGCAAAAATTGGAATTGAAAATATAAATTCAAATCTGGCTACGGCATTACGAACGACAGTTGTTTTGATTATGTCTTGGGTTATTGTTTTTATTACAGGGAAACATAACGAGATTGTAAATATCGGACACAAAAATCTAATATTTTTAATGTTATCCGGGATAGCGACCGGATTATCATGGTTATGTTACTATAGGGCTTTACAGATTGGTGAAGCCTCAAAAGTTATCCCGATAGACAAATTCAGTTTAGTCATTGGGATGATACTGGCATTTATTGTACTAAGAGAAGCAATAACCGTCAAAACAATTATCGGAGGCG